>JBIKTP010000592.1:0-2822 GCA_044348035.1 Burkholderiaceae bacterium | reverse complement strand
GATCGCCAGTACGCGCGACATCCTGGACAGCCTGCCGCCCAGCAACTGGTTCAAGCGTGGCGAAGACCTCTACCATGACCACAAGACCGGCGACGCCGGTCTCTACGACCTGCTGCTGCACACCCAGGACCGCGCCTATTGCGTCGAGCAGCTGTACGCGTGGATGGCGGACGGGCATGGCCTGCACCTGGCCTTCAGCGACGTGCAGCGGGGCCGCGCGCCCTACCTGCCGCACATGGCCCTGGGCGCGAAACCACCGGCCATGGCAGCACGGTTGCGCCAGTTGCCCCTGCGCCGGCAGCACGCGATGGCCGAGCTGATGCTCGGCAACATCACCATGCACACCTTTTATGCCACACGCGAGGCGCACCGTGCCGCGCCCTACGGCGACCCGGAGTACGTGCCCTTCTTCTTTCATGAACCCATGACCGGCGAGAGCATTTCCCGTGTGTTTGCCGCCAGCCGCGGGCAGTCCTTCATGCTGCGCCACCAGCATTCGGGCATGGCGCTGAACGTGTACCCCGGCCGCTACGGGCCGCAGATCCTGCGGCTGATCGATGGCCAGCGCAGTTTTGGCGCGATCTTCGAGCAGTTCCGCGCGGACTGGCATGGCAAGGCCGCCGCGCCGGACAATGCCACACTGTTTGCCGACTTCCAGCCGGTGTACGAAGTGCTCAATGCACTGGAGCGCCTGCTGCTGCGCCACCCGCAGGCAGCCACCACCGCGGGCTGAGTCCTACCAGGCTTCGATCACCGGCGCATCCGCCGCTGGCGGGTTCTGCCCGGCAGCCTCGAGGGCGCGCACCAGCCAGTGGCGCGTCTCTGCCGGGTCGATCACCGCGTCGATCTCGAGCGTGGCCGCCATCTCCAGCGCGCTGCCCTTGTCGTACTGCGCCTGCACCAGCCGGGCGAACAGGGCCTCCCGTTGGGGGCCGTCGGGGACCGCCTCCAGCTCCTTGCGGAAACCCAGCCGCACATAGCCCTCCAGGCCCATGGCGCCGAATTCGCCGCTGGGCCAGGCCGCCGTCAGCACCGGCGCATGGAAGCCGCCGGCAGCCATGGCCATCGCGCCCAGCCCGTACCCCTTGCGCAGCACCACCGCCACGAAAGGCACACGCAGGTGGGCGGCGGCAATGAACATCCGGCTCACATGGCGCACCTGCGCCTGCCGCTCCGTCTGCGGCCCGACCATGAAGCCCGGCGTGTCGACCAGGCTCACCAGCGGCAGCCCGTGCGCGCTGCACAACTGCATGAACCGCGCGGCCTTGTCGGCGGCATCCGCATCGATGGCGCCACCCAGGTGCAGCGGGTTGCTGGCCAGCAGGCCCACCGGACGCCCCTCGATACGTGCCAGTGCGGTGTGGATGCCCGCGCCGAATCCGCTGCGCAGTTCCAGCAGACTGCCCTGGTCCGCCACACCAGCCATCGCCAGGCGGGTGTCGTAGACCCGCAGGCGGTTCTCAGGCACGATGTCGCGCAGGGCCTGTGCGGGCGGTGCCAGCCAGTCCGACACCCGGCCCTGGAAAAAGGCCAGGTAGCAGCGCGCGGCCGTCACAGCCTGTCCCTCGTCATCGACCAGCAGGTCGATCACGCCATTGGCATGCTGCACGTCGCTCGGCCCGATCTCCTCGGGCCGGAACACCCCCAGGCCCCCACCTTCCACCATCGCCGGCCCGCCCATGCCGATGGTGCTGTCGCGGGTGGCGATCACCACGTCGCAACATCCCAGCATGGCGGCATTGCCGGCAAAGCAGCGCCCGGCCACGATGCCCACCACCGGTACACGCCCGTTGAGCCGCGCGAAGCTGGCGAAGGTGGCCACGTGCAGTCCAGCCACGATCGGCATGTCCACATCACCCGGTCGCCCACCGCCGCCTTCGGCAAACAGCACCACCGGCAGCCGGGACTGCAGTGCAATGCCCAGCATCCGATCGGTCTTCTGGTGGTTGCGCATGCCCTGGGTGCCTGCCAGCACGGTGGCGTCGTAGGCCATCACCACCGCCTGCGCACGCTGCGCCCCGAACAGGGCGGCGTTGATGCTGCCGATGCCGGTGACCATGCCGTCGGCCGGCGTCTGCGTCTGCAGGTCCTCGGCGCTGCGGCGCTGGCGCTGGGCTGCCACCGCGAGTGCGCCGTATTCGATGAAGCTGCCCTCGTCGCAGAGGTCCGCAATGTTTTCGCGCGCCATGCGCAGGCCCAGCGCGTGGCGGCGCGCCACGGCTTGCGGGCGGCGGGCGTCCTGCGTGACGGCATGGCGGTCGAGCGCGCGCTGCAGGTCCGGCCGGATGGCTGCGGCCGGACCGGCATCCTGTGCGGCAGGGGACGGGGCCGGCCGCCCGGCCGGCGCAGGCTGCAGCGCCAGCAGGGCATCCCCTTCGGCGACCGTCTCGCCCACCGCAAAGTACTGCGCCAGCAGCCGGCCGGAGACCGGGGCGCGCACCTCGTGTTCCATCTTCATGGCTTCCACCAGCACCAGCAGGTCGCCGGCATGCACTTCGGCGCCCACCGGCACCAGCCAATCGACGATCTGGGCCTGCAGGGGGGAGGGAATGTCCATCATGGCCGCATTGTCGACGCTCAGCTGGCGGCCGGCCAGCCGCCCATGCGCTGGAAATTCCCGATGGCGCAGCCTGGCGTCAGGCCCCACAATGGGGTGCCTAATGGTTGATTGATGCCATCTCATGGTGCGCCGCCGCCCTGCTGCGGTGCAGAAATCCACTCCAACGGTGGAGTAACATCAATTCCCTTCAAACCATGTTGGTTTCACCCCCCAGGAGAACTCCGTGAAAACACTTTTTGCCCGTTCGGCCGCTGCACTGGCC
>JBIKTP010000591.1:0-2828 GCA_044348035.1 Burkholderiaceae bacterium | reverse complement strand
GGCGCTGATCACGCCACCCGGGTCGACCGTGTCCAGGCGCTTGTCGGCGAAGGGGCCGCCGAAGTCCTGCAGAAACCACCACGGCACGCCGTTCATGGCGGGCAACACCACCGTGTGGGGCTGCAGCAGCGGCGCGAGTTGCAGGGCGACATCGCGCATCGCCGGGGCCTTGACGGCCACCACGACCAGATCCTGCGGGCCCAGCGCCGCCGCTGAATCGCTCGCCGCGACGCGGTGCACCTGGACAGATGGTGCATCCGGCGGGCCACTGTGCAGTTGCAGGCCGTCACGCTGCAGCGCGGCCAGCGTCTGGCCGCGCGCCAGCATCGCGACCTGGCAACCGGCACGGGCCAGTCCGGCGCCAATCCAGCCACCGATGGCGCCGGCGCCAACGATGCAGATCTTCTGGAAGTGAGGGGTCATGGCGGGCGGTCCTTGTCCAGGTGTCAGGAATAGGTGCTGTCCCGGGGCGCGGTCGGGGCCGCGGCCGGAGCGGGGCTGCCCTTGAACTGCGCCACCAGCGCCGAGGTGCCGCGCACCAGCAGCTGGGTGTCCAGCCCCACGGCCACGAAGGTGGCGCCCAGTTCCAGGTAGCGCCGGGACAGGGCGGTGTCGGCGGTCAGGATGCCGGCCGCCTTGCCGGCCCGCGTGATGCGGGCGATCGCGTCTTCGATCGCGTGCTGCACCTCGGGATGCCCGGGGTTGCCGACATGGCCGAGCGAGGCCGACAGGTCGGCCGGCCCGATGAAGACGCCATCGATGCCTTCCACTGCCAGGATGGCATCCAGGTTGGACAAGGCCAGCCGCGTTTCGGCCTGCACCAGCAGGCAGATCTGGGCATTGGCCTCCTTCGCGTAGTTCGGGTAGCGCCCCCAGCGCGCGGCGCGCGTGCCGGCCATGCCGCGCACCCCGTCGGGCGGATAGCGGCAGGCCTGCACCAGGGCGCGGGCCTGCTCCGGGGTGTCGACCATGGGCACCAGCAGGGACTGCAGGCCGAGGTCGAGGTACTGCTTGATCAGCGCGGTCTCGCCCACCGGGATGCGGGCCACGGCATGGGTGCCCGGATACCCGGCGATCACGTGCAGCTGTGCCAGGATGCTGCGCAGGTCGTTGGGCGAATGCTCGCCGTCCACCAGCAGCCAGTCGAAACCGGCACCTGCGCAGACTTCGGTGCTGTAGGGGTTGGCCAGATTCAGCCAGAAGCCGATCTGGGCCTGGCGCTTCTGGAGTGCTTGCTTGAACGGGTTTGCGGGGGTTTGCATCGGGTGCTCCTTGGGGTGCCTCAGGAATTGTTGAACAGGGGGTGCAGATTGCCGTGCCTGGCGTCGAACACTTGGACGAAGGCGTAGTCCTGCCGGCCGTCGGCCACCGCATGGTGGGCTGCCGGGTAGGCCTGCACCCGGGTGCCGCCGGCGGGAAAGACCTGCCGGTCCTGATCGTCGTGCACGCCGAGCAGGGTGTCCGCCAGGCTGCGGCACAGCGCGGTCATGTCGGTTTCGCGCTTGAGGTTGGGCGTGCAGGGGATGACGGGGTGGGGCATGGTGCGGAGATGGGTGGCCTGCCACGGCGTTTGACCGGTATCGATCCCCCCATTGTGGCGTGCCCGGAGACACTGCTGCCGCTAACATGCCCGCATGGCCAAAGACAAGAACATCTACACCTGCACCGAATGCGGCGGCAGCAGCAGCAAGTGGCTGGGCAAATGCCCGGCCTGCGGGGCCTGGAACACCCTGGTCGAATCGGTGGCGGAGTCGTCCCCCGCCACGAAGAACCGGTTCGCCTCGCTGGCAAAGACGGCCGAGGTCGCCGTGCTGGCCGATATCGATGCGGTGGACATGGAGCGCACGCCCACTGGCCATGAGGAACTTGACCGGGTGCTGGGCGGCGGCATCGTCGAGGGCGGCGTGGTGCTGATCGGCGGCGACCCGGGCATCGGCAAGTCCACCCTGCTGCTGCAGGCGCTCGATGCGCTGCAGCGCAGTGGCAAGGCCACGCTGTATGTGAGCGGCGAGGAAAGCGGCGCGCAGGTGGCCCTGCGCGCGCGCCGGCTCGGCCTGGACAACTCCCAGGTCAAGGTGCTGGCCGAGATCCAGCTGGAGAAGATCCTCGCCACCTTGCAGGCGCAGCAGCCCGATGTGGCGGTGATCGACTCGATCCAGACGGTGTACTCGGACCAGCTCACCTCGGCGCCCGGCTCGGTGGCCCAGGTGCGCGAATGCGCCGCCCACCTCACGCGCGCGGCCAAGGCCAGCGGCAGCTGCATCGTGCTGGTGGGCCATGTCACCAAGGAGGGCGCGCTGGCCGGCCCGCGCGTGCTGGAGCACATGGTCGACACCGTGCTGTATTTCGAGGGCGACACCCACAGCAGCTTTCGGCTGGTGCGCGCCATCAAGAACCGGTTTGGCGCCGTCAACGAGATCGGCGTGTTCGCCATGACCGAGCGCGGCCTCAAGGGCGTCAGCAATCCGAGCGCGATCTTTCTCAGCCAGCACAGCGAGCCGGTGCCCGGCAGTTGCGTCATGGTCACGCTGGAGGGCAGCCGGCCGCTGCTGGTCGAGATCCAGGCGCTGGTGGACAGCGGCGGCCCGAGCCCGCGGCGTCTGTCGGTGGGGCTGGACCGCGACCGGCTGGCGATGCTGCTGGCGGTGCTGCACCGCCATGCCGGCGTGGCCTGCATGGACCAGGACGTGTTCGTCAACGCAGTGGGCGGCGTGCGCATCAGCGAGCCGGCGGCGGACCTGGCGGTGATGCTGTCCATCAGCTCGTCCCTGCGGGGCAAACCGCTGCCCAAGGGCTTCTTCGCGTTTGGCGAGGTGGGGCTGGCGGGC
>JBIKTP010000589.1:0-2831 GCA_044348035.1 Burkholderiaceae bacterium | reverse complement strand
GTAGCCGGTCGTGTTCTGCAGATAGAGCAGCGGCGTGCCGCTCTGGCAGCAGGCCTGGATGAAATGGGTGGCCTTGTTGGCGCCGTCCGGGTCGAGCGGGCCGTTGTTGCTGAGGATGCCGACCGGGTGGCCCTGGATGCTGGCATAGCCGGTCACTGTGGCAGGGCCGTACAGCGGCTTGAACTCGAGGAAGTCGGAGTCGTCGACGATGCGCGCGATGACCTCGCGCATGTCGGCCGGTTTGCGCCCGTCGGCCGACAGGATGCCCAGCAGCTCCTCGGCGTCCAGGCGCGGGGGGCGGGCCGTGGCGGCCATCGCCACCGGTGTCAGGTGGCGCTGCCAGTGCAGGTGCTGCACGACCTCGCGGGCCAGGCGCACGCCGTCGGCGTCGTCCTCGGCCAGGTACTCGCCCAGGCCGGACACGCTGGCGTGCATGTCTGCGCCGCCGAGGTCTTCCTCGGTGGCGATCTCGCCGGTGGCGGCCTTGAGCAGCGGTGGGCCGGCCAGGAAGGCGCGGGCACGGCCGCGCACCATGACCACGTAGTCCGACAGCCCCGGCATGTAGGCCCCGCCGGCCGTCGACGAGCCATGCACCACCGTCACCACCGGCAGCCCGGCAGCCGACAGCCGGGCGAGGTTGCGGAAGATGGCGCCGCCGCGCACGAAGCCGTCGACCTTGTAGCGCAGCAGGTTGGCGCCGGCGCTTTCCACCAGGTGGACGAAGGGCAGGCGGTTCTCCAGGGCCAGCTGCTGGGCGCGCAGCATTTTCTCCAGGCCCATCGCACGGATCGAGCCGGCCTCGATACCGGCGTCGGAGGCGACCACCATGCAGCGGGTGCCGGCCACCGAGCCGATGCCGGTGATGACGCCGGCGCCCGGCACGCACCGGGCCGGGTCGGGGTGGTCCATGCCGAACCCGGCCAGCGCGGACAGCTCCAGGAAGCTGCTGGCAGGGTCCAGCAGCAGGGCGATGCGGTCGCGCGGCAGCAATTGGCCGCGCTTGTCGAACAGTGGCTTGCTCTGCGCCGAGCGGTCGCGGGTGCGTTGTTCCAGCGCGCGCACTTCGCCCAGCAAGCGCAGCATGTGCGCGCGGTTGGTGGCGAAGGCTTCGCTGTGCGGGTCGAGACGGGTGTCCAGGACAGGCATGTGGCGCTCAGGGCTTGTCGGCGGGTGTGGCGGGCCATTGGAAACGGCCCGGCTGCTTGTCGGCGAAACGGCGGAAGGCATCCAGCGCGTACTCCGTGGTGCCGGCAATCCCCTGTCCGCTGGCCTCCATCTGCAGCATCGCATCGAGTTCATTGCCCAGGGACGCGTTGAGCGCATCCTTGGCCAGTGACAGGGCCTGGGGCGAGGCGCCGCACAGGGCCCGCGCCATCTCCAGGGCGCGTGGCAGCAGGCGCTCCGGGGTGTGGACCTCCAGCGCAAGGCCCATGGAACGGGCTTCTTCGGCACCCACCTCACGGGCCGAGAACACCAGCTCCTTGGCGCGTTGCAGGCCCACCACCCGGGGCAGCGTGTACAGGGCGCCATAGTCCGGAACCAGGCCCACCCGTCCGAATGCCATGCAAAAGCGCGCACGGCTGGACACCAGCACGATGTCGGCCAGCAGCGCCAGCGAGAAGCCGGCCCCGAAGGCGACACCGTCGACGGCGGCGATCACCGGCCGGTCCAGCCCGTGGATGGCGCGCACGACACGGTGGATGCGGCGCATGCCGGAGCGCCAGTCCTGCGGGCTGCGCGGCGCGGCATGCATGCTGCGCACATCGCCGCCGGCACAGAACGCGCCACCGGCGCCCGTCAGGATGAGCGCGCGCACGCTGTCGTCGCGGGCGATCTGCCCCAGCAGGGTGTCGAGTTCGCCGACCATCGCGGCGCTCAGGGCATTGCGAGCCTGGGGGCGGTTGAGCGTGACGGTCCCCACGCCGTCGGCGCAGGTGTATTCGAGTGTCTCCATGCCTGCATCCTAAACGGTTCTGCGGCCTCCCCCAGCCCCAACCTGGATGGCGGCGCGGTGACCGTGCAAAGTGCCCCGGGGCAGGGGACACAGGTTATGCTCGTGCCTCCTACTGCCGGGCCCTGAGCCCGCCACTTTTGCGATGGCCCGAGCCACCGGGCAAGCGCCCATGGCGGCAGTGCCCTCCACCGCATTCCATGACCGAACCTGTCCGACTGTCCAAACGTGTTGCCGAGATGCTGGCCTGCTCCCGCAAGGAGGCGGAGCAGACCATCGAGGGCGGCTGGGTGCGGGTGGACGGCCAGCGCATCGAACTGCCGCAGGCCCGTGTCGGCGAACAGCAGGTGGTGGAGGTCGATCCGCAGGCCCGCTTGACGCCCCTGTTGCCGGTGACGCTGCTGTTGCACAAGCCGCCCGGCTATGACTGGGACGCCGTGGCCCCGAAGCCGGCCGCACAGCTGCTGCTGGCGCAGAACCATTGGGGGCCAGACCGCTCGGGCATCCGCACCGTGCGCCGCCATTTGGTCGACCAGCGCTGCGTGACACCGCTGGAACACGCGGCCAGCGGCCTGCTGGTCTTCTCGCAGGAGCGTCCGGTGCTGCGCAAGCTGCTGGAAGACGGCGCGCAGGTGGAGTTCGAACTGATCGTCGATGTCCGGGAGAAGGTGACCGACGAGGCGTTGGCACGCCTGCGGCGCACGCCGGTGGTGGACGGCCGCGCCATGCTGCCGGCCAAGGTCAGCGTGACGGGCGACGCGGGCGCCGGCAGCAGCCTGCGTTTCGCGATCAAGGGCTGCCACCAGGGCCAGGTGGCGCAGATGTGCGAGCAGGCCGGCCTGACGATCAAGGCGATGCGCCGCATCCGCATCGGGCGGGT
>JBIKTP010000590.1:0-2831 GCA_044348035.1 Burkholderiaceae bacterium | reverse complement strand
CCGGGCCTGCACAAGGGGGTGGGTCATGAGCGCCGCGCCGGGCCGCCCCGAGCAAGCTCGTACCGCAGTGCGAAGCACGGAGGTTGCCCGATGAGCACCGCCGGCCCGCCCCTGGGTGCTCCAGCGGGCGCAGTGCCGATGCCGCACGGGCCGCGCAAGCTCAAGGTGGCCACCGTGTCGCTGGCAGGCTGCTTCGGCTGCCACATGTCCTTCCTGGATATCGACGAACGCCTGTTCACGCTGATCGAGCTGATCGAGTTCGACCGCTCCCCGCTCACCGACATCAAGGAGGTGGGCCACTGCGACATCGGTCTGATCGAGGGTGCTCTGTGCAACTCCGAGAACGTGACCGTGCTGCGCGAGTTCCGCTCCCGCTGCAAGACCCTGGTGGCAGTGGGCGCCTGCGCCATCAACGGGGGGCTGCCGGCGCAGCGCAACCGCATGGACATCGGCGTCATCCTGCAGGATGTGTATGCCAGCCGGCCCGGCCTGCGGGCGGGCAGCGGCATCCCGCACGACCCCGAACTGCCGCTGCCGCTGAACAAGGTGCACCCGATCCACGAGGTGGTGCATGTGGACTATTTCCTGCCTGGATGCCCGCCATCGGCCGATGCCTTCTGGATATTCCTCACCGACCTCATGGCCGGGCGCACGCCCCGCCTGGGCCACGGTCTGATCCACTACGACTGAGCACCATGAACACGCTGGAAACCGCCGCCAATCCTGAAGGTCTGCGCCGGGTCGCCATCGACCCGGTGTCGCGCGTCGAGGGGCATGGCAAGGTCACGATCCTGCTTGACGCCCACAACCGGGTGCAGCAGGTACGCCTGCACATCGTCGAGTTCCGCGGCTTCGAGAAATTCATCGAAGGCCGGCCCTACTGGGAGGTGCCGGTGATGGTGCAGCGCCTGTGCGGCATCTGCCCGGTGTCGCACCACCTGGCGGCCACCAAGGCTTTTGACAGGGTCATAGGTGCCATGCCGCCGACGGCATCGGCCGACAAGATCCGCCGGCTCATGCATTACGGGCAGGTGCTGCAGTCGCACGCACTGCACTTCTTCCATCTGTCCTCGCCGGATCTGCTGTTCGGTTTCGATTCCGAGGTGAACCGGCGCAACATCGTGGGGGTGGCACGGGCGCATCCCGAGGTGGCGCGCAAGGGCGTGCTGTTGCGCAAGTTCGGCCAGGAGGTGATCCGCGTCACGGCCGGCAAGCGGGTGCATGGCACAGGGTCGGTGCCTGGCGGCGTGAACAAGCATGTCAGCGCGGACGACCGGGCCATGCTGCTGCGCGACGCCGACCAGATGGTCCTGTGGGCCCAGGACGCGGTCGACATCACCCGCCAGCTGCATGCGCAGAACCCGGCGCTGTACGACAGTTTCGGCAGCTTCCGCTCCAACATGCTGTCGCTGGTCCGCGCGGATGGCGCGCTCGATCTCTACGACGGCATGCTCCGGGCCCGCGATGCCAGCGGGCGGATCATCGTGGATGGTGTCAGCGACCAGGACTACCTCGGCCTGATCGAGGAAGACGTCAAGCCCTGGACCTACATGAAGTTTCCCTTCCTGCGCAGCCTGGGGCCGGATACCGGCTGGTACCGCGTCGGCCCGCTGGCGCGGCTGCAGAACTGCGACTTCATCCCCAGCCCGCTGGCCGAGGTGCAGCGCCGCGAGTTCGTCGACCGGGGGCGTGGCGAGATGGTCCATGCCACGCTGGCCTACCACTGGGCGCGCATGATCGAGGCCCTGCACTGCGCCGAGGTGATCCGCGAACTGCTCGACGACCCGGACATCCTCGGCGGGGAACGCATGGCCAGCGGCGTGCGCCAGCGCGGCGGGGTGGGCGTGATCGAGGCTCCGCGCGGCACGCTCATCCACCACTACGAGGTCGGCGACGACGATCTGGTGACGATGTGCAACCTGATCGTCTCCACCACCCACAACAACCAGGCGATGAACGAGGCCGTCCGGTCGGTGGCGCGTGAACACCTGGACGGGCAGGAACTCACCGAAGGCCTGCTGAACCACATCGAGGTGGCGATTCGGGCCTACGATCCCTGCCTGTCCTGCGCCACCCACGCGCTGGGACAGATGCCGCTGGATGTGGCGCTGGTCGACGCGCGGGGTGTCCTGGTCGACCGCGTCCTGCGCTCGGAGCCCGGTACGCTGGTCCATGACATGGGCTCGCCGGTCGGGTTGCCGGCGTGATGGCATCGGCGGTGGCACCCGTGCTGGTGTTCGGCTGGGGCAACCTGAGCCGCGGCGACGACGCGCTCGGTCCGCTGTGCATCGAGCGCCTTCGCGCCCTGGCCGGGCAGGATGGGTACGTCGACTTTCTGGACGACTACCAGCTGCAGGTCGAGCATGCGCTCGACCTGGTCGGGCGCGCGCGTGTGCTGTTTGTCGATGCCAGCCGCAACGCTGCCGCGCCCTTCGAGGTGCAGCCCGTGCTGCCGCGCCAGGACGCGAGCTTCACCACCCATGCGATGTCGCCGCAGGCGCTGCTGCGGGTATATGCCGACCTGCAGGGTGAGGTCCCGCCCGTCTGCACGCTGCTGGCAATCCGTGCCGCATCGTTCGAGCTCGGAGAACCGCCATCGGCCCAGGCGCTGGCGCATCTGGAGGCCGCAGTGGGCTGGGCCCGCGCCTGGATCGAGGCGCCGGCGCTGGCAGATGCGGTGGGTGTTTCCCATGCATGAGCTCAGCCTGGCCGAGGGCATCTTGCGCCTTGTGCAGGCCAGCGCCGTGCGCGAGCAGTTCACGCAGGTGGCCGTGCTGCGCCTGGAGGCCGGCGCGCTGGCGGGGGTCGAGGTGGGCGCGCTGCGGTTCGCA
>JBIKTP010000059.1:0-8877 GCA_044348035.1 Burkholderiaceae bacterium | reverse complement strand
GCCGATCCACGTGAAGGTGCTGTCCGCGCCGGACTACACCAAATGGGTCGAGGGCGAGATGAAGAAGATGGCTGCCAAGGCGGATGATCCGTCGAAGGTCTGGACCATCGAAGAAATCGCCAAGCGGGGCGAGAAGGTGTACGCAGCCAATTGCGTTGCCTGCCATCAGAGCAGTGGCAAGGGCGCCGGGCCCATCAAGCCGCTGGACGGCTCGGCCATCGTTCTGGATGCCGACAGGAGCAAGCAGATCGCGATCATGCTCAACGGTGCGGCCAACGGCGCGATGCCCGCGTGGAAGACCCTCAGCGATACCGACATCGCTGCCGTGATCACCTACACCAAGAACAACTGGTCCAACAAGACGGGCCAGGTGGTCCAGCCAGCCGAGATCCTGGCGGCGCGCAAGTAGTCGCCGCAGGGTCGCCTTGACAAGTCAGATACCGGATATCGATCGAGCAAAGAGAAGGAAATCAGGATGAGTGCAGTACTGGACCACCACGGCCACGCGCATGACGACCACCACGACCACCACGCCCCTACCGGCTGGCGGCGCTGGGTGCTGGCGACCAACCACAAGGACATCGGCACGCTGTACTTGCTGTTCAGCCTGACCATGCTCATGGTGGGGGGGCTGCTGGCACTGCTGATCCGCGCAGAGTTGTTCCAGCCGGGCTTGCAGGTCGTCAATCCGGAGTTGTTCAACCAGCTCACGACCATGCACGGGCTGATCATGGTCTTCGGCGCCATCATGCCGGGCTTCGTGGGCTTCGCGAACTGGATGATCCCGCTGCAGATCGGCGCGTCCGACATGGCGTTTGCGCGCATGAACAACTTCAGCTTCTGGCTGCTGATCCCGGCCTCCTTGCTGCTGGTGGGGTCCTTCTTCATGCCCGGCGGTGCGCCTGCGGCAGGCTGGACGCTCTATGCCCCGCTGACCCTGCAGATGGGCCCCAGCATGGACGCCGGCATCTTTGCCATGCACATCATGGGCGCGAGTTCCATCATGGGATCGATCAACATCATCGTCACCATCCTGAACATGCGCGCGCCCGGCATGACCCTGATGAAGATGCCGATGTTCGTGTGGACCTGGCTCATCACCGCCTACCTGCTGATCGCCGTGATGCCCGTGCTGGCAGGCGCGATCACGATGACCCTGACGGATCGCCATTTCGGCACCAGCTTCTTCAACCCTGCCGGTGGCGGTGACCCGGTGATGTACCAGCACATCTTCTGGTTCTTCGGCCACCCCGAGGTCTATATCATGATCCTGCCGGCCTTCGGCATCATCAGCCAGATCGTGCCGGCGTTTTCCCGCAAGCGCCTGTTCGGTTATGCATCGATGGTGTATGCCACCTCCAGCATCGCGATCCTGAGCTTCGTGGTCTGGGCGCACCACATGTTCACCACGGGCATGCCCGTGACCGGGCAGCTTTTCTTCATGTATTCCACGATGCTGATTGCCGTGCCGACAGCCGTGAAGATCTTCAACTGGATTGCCACCATGTGGCGCGGCTCGATGACCTTCGAGACACCGATGCTGTTCTCGGTCGGCTTCATCTTCGTGTTCACGATGGGTGGGTTCACCGGCCTGATTCTGGCCATGGCGCCCATTGACATCCAGCTGCAGGACACCTACTACGTGGTGGCACACTTCCACTATGTGCTGGTGGCGGGCTCGCTGTATGCCATGTTTGCGGGCTTCTACTACTGGTGCCCGAAGTGGACGGGCGTGATGTACAACGAAACCCGCGGCAAGATCCATTTCTGGTGGTCCCTGATCGCATTCAACATCACCTTCTTCCCGATGCATTTCCTGGGGCTGGCGGGTATGCCGCGGCGCTACGCGGACTACCCGATGCAGTTCACCGATTTCAATGCCATCGCATCGGTGGGTGCATTTGCCTTTGGTCTGGCCCAGGTGTATTTCATCCTCTTCATCGTCATACCGGCCATGATGGGCAAGGGCGAGAAGGCATCGCAGAAGCCCTGGGAAGGTGCCGAAGGGCTGGAGTGGGAGGTGGCGTCGCCAGCCCCGTTCCACACCTTTGAAACACCGCCGAAGCTCAACGCCGCGGCCAACCGCGTCGTGGGCTGAGCCAACAGGCTGCCTGACCATGTCGAGCCCACCCGATACCAAGAAGGCCAACTTTCGCCTGGCACTGATCCTGGCGTCGGTGGTGGCCGTGTTTTTCCTGGGCTTCGTGCTCAAGATGACTTTGCTGGGCGGCTGAGCGATGAACCTGCGCAAACTGCGTGTTGCCAACATGACCATGGCGGGCAAGCTCGTCGTGATCACCATCGCCATGCTCGGGTTCGGATACGCCCTGGGCCCTATCTACACCGCCATCTGCGAGATCACCGGCATCAACATCCTGGCCCTGGGCGAGCGCAACAACACCGGTGTCGATGTCGACAAGGTCACCAACACCCAGGTGGACCGCAGCCGGACCATCACGGTCGAGTTCGACGCCAATTCCCGGGGTCCCTGGGAGTTCAAGCCAGCCCAACGCTCGATGCAGGTCCACCCTGGCGAACTGGTGACCGTGATGTACGAGTTCCAGAACGTTCAGAACCGCCGCATGGCGGCCCAGGCCATCCCCAGTTATGCACCCATGCAGGCTGCGGCGCATTTCAACAAGCTGCAGTGTTTCTGTTTCGACCAGTACACGCTGGAGCCCGGTGAAAAGAAGTCCTGGCCGGTGGTTTTCGTGATCGATCCGAAGCTCTCGCGCGACGTGGCCACCATCACGCTGTCGTATACGTTTTTCGAGGTGGGCGGCAGCATGCCTGCCGCACCTCAGCCGACCGCGGCGGTGACTACCCACAATGCCCCCGGGGCGCGTTCATGAGCGAGCGCGTCGAGCCCACACCTGTCATGGCGCGCAAGGGGTCGTTCCTGGGCACCGTCAAGGCGGTGTTGTGGTCGTTCGTCGGTCTTCGCAAGGGAAGCGACTTCGAGCAGGACAGTGCCCGGCTCAATCCCGTGCATGTGATCCTGGTCGGGTTTGGTGCCGTGTTCGTGTTTGTGGTGGCGCTGATTGCGCTGGTGAATTGGGTCGTGGCGGCGTAGGCGCCCCGACATATGGATACCTGGAAGATCTGAATCGAGAGCTGGAGAAGAAATGAGTTCAACATCCCATGGCGGTACCCCGTATTATTTTGTTCCATCGCCCTCGAGTTTTCCGGCCCTGGCAGCGTTCGGGCTGTTCTTCATGGCATTGGGCGCCGGTCAATGGATCAATGGCGTCGCCTGGGGCGAGTATTCGCTGTATGCCGGTCTGGTGATCCTGCTGGCCGTCCTGTACAAGTGGTTTGGGGCGGCCATCGCCGAAAGCGAGGGCGGTTCCTACGGCCACAAGGTCGACCTCTCCTACCGCTGGAGCATGAGCTGGTTCATCTTCTCGGAGGTGATGTTCTTCGGTGCATTCTTCACGGCGCTGTGGTGGATGCGCGTGCATTCGGTGCCTGCGCTGGGCGGCCTCGAGAACTCCCTGCTGTGGCCCGACTTCAAGGCTGCCTGGCCGAGTTCGGTGCCGGGCGCGACGGCATCCCCTGCCGGCATCGTCGAACCCTTCCAGACCATGGGCCCGTTCTGGTTGCCCACCATCAACACGGCCCTGCTGCTGACCTCCGGTGTCACCCTCACGATCGCGCACCACGCGCTGCAGGCCGGCAACCGCAGCCGCACCATCGCCTTCATGTGGCTGACCGTGCTGCTGGGGACGGTGTTCCTGTTTGTGCAGGGCTACGAATACGTCCATGCCTACAACGAACTGAACCTCAAGCTCTCGTCCGGTGCCTACGGTTCGACGTTCTACATGCTGACCGGCTTCCACGGCTTCCATGTGCTGATCGGAACGCTGATGCTGCTGTTCATCACGCTGCGGCTGAGCAAGGGCCACTTCACGCCCCAGAAGCACTTCGGATTTGAAGGCGCGGCCTGGTACTGGCACTTCGTGGACGTCGTCTGGCTCGGTCTCTACATTCTGGTCTATTGGCTCTGAGGGCAGGTACACAGCCGCTCCCGCCGGCCCCTGGGCGGTTCGGGGCGCATCGCCAGGGACCGTGCTGACCAGCGCGCTGGTGCAGCCGTCGACCGTCAGGGATGCCTACTGACCGGGGCGAATTCCGGTGGGCTGGATATAGCCCAGTTTCCAGGCCAGCAGCACGCACAGGAACAGCAGGATCGAGAAACCGACGCGGAACGCGAGTGCGCGGGCCATATGGTTGGTCTTGGCCCTGCCATCGCGACCGCCCTGCATCATGAAGTACAAGGCGGCTCCCAGGCTGCCGATGATCGCGACGAAAGCAATGAGGACGAGATATACCATGGGGGCGATTATCCGGTGACTTCTGCCGCACCAACCGCCAGGTTCTGGGTGGTGACCCTGGCTTCCGTGCTGGGTATTGCGATTGCGCTCATGCTGGGGTTCTGGCAGCTGTCCCGTGCCGCTCAGAAGATTGCCCTGCAGGAAACCATGGATGCGCGTCGGAGCATGCCCGTCCTCGATGGCGTCGCCATGCGGGATGCGCAGCTGCTCCAGGCCAACCTGTACCGGCCGATAGCGCTGCGTGGGAGCTGGCTGGGACAGCACACCGTGTACCTCGACAACCGCCAGATGCAGGGCCGGCCAGGTTTTTTTGTGCTGACCCCGCTGCTGCTGGAGCACTCCGATCTGGCGGTCATCGTGCAGCGGGGTTGGGTGCCGCGCAATTTCATGGATCGTGCCAAGGTGCCCGAGGTGCCCACACCTGCCGGAATGGTGCTGGTGCAGGGCAGAATCGCCCCGCCACCAGGCAAGCTTTATGAGTTTTCGGCCTCGCCCGCCGGCCCGATCCGGCAGAATCTAGACGTGCAACAGTATTCAGGCGAACTGGGGCGGAGCCTGGCAGCCGTGTCCGTGCTGCAGACCGACCCGCCCGCCGAGGGCCTGAGCCGGGATTGGCCCAGCGTCAATCTGGGTGTCGACAAGCACTACGGGTACGCCTTTCAATGGTTTGCGCTGGGTGGGCTGATTGCTCTTCTATATGGCTGGTTTCAAATTGTCAAACGCTTCATCCTCCCCCGCTAGCACTGCTGGCCAGCCGCCGGTCGACGAACCGCTGGGTCTGACGGTCCACTCGCTGCCCGATGCAACTGCTGCGGCGCGCGAGGCTGCCGATCCCCGGCGCGTTGTCTCCGGGCGCTGGAAGATGCTGCTGGTGCTGGCCGTATGTGCCGCGCCGGTGATCGCCTCCTACTTCACCTATTACGTCATCCGGCCTGAGTCCCGGCGCGTCTTTGGTGAACTGATAGACCCCCAGCGTCCACTGCCCGACCTCCCGGCCACCCGTCTGGATGGCACGCCGGACAACCTGTTGAAGCAACGCGGCCAGTGGTTGCTGGTGAGCGTGGCGGGCGGTGCCTGCGACGCGGTTTGCCAGCAGCACCTGTACCTGCAGCGCCAGGTCCGCGAGGGTCTGGGGCGTGAGAAAGACCGTCTGGACAGGGTCTGGCTGGTCAATGACACAGCCGCAGTCCCGCAGTCCTTGCTCCCGGCCCTGAAGGACGCGACCGTGCTTCGGGTGGACGCAGGCGCGTTGTCGCGCTGGCTGGTCGCGGGCCAGGGACGTCGCCTGGACGAGCATCTTTACCTGGTCGATCCTCTGGGCAACTGGATGATGCGTTTTCCGCCGGCGCTGGACAATGCCAGCGCCGCGCGTGCCAAGCGTGACCTGGAGCGTGTCCTGCGCGCCACGTCCTCCTGGGATACGCCTGGACGGCAATCCGCACCATGAACTCTGCCGGTGTTGCTCCCGTCGACTTCGCGCCGCTGGCCCAGATGCTGCTGGTCGGCGCCATGATTGCCGGCCTGGCGTGGGGATGGGTCTGGATGCGCCGGCGCAGTGATGCAGCCTGGTCGTGGTCGCAGAAACTGACGGTCCTCACTTTGGTGCTGACCTTCGATCTGGTGGTTTTCGGCGCGTTCACCCGGCTCAGCGACTCCGGTCTGGGCTGCCCGGACTGGCCAGGCTGTTATGGGCACGCGAGCCCGGTGGGAGCGAAGGCCCATATCCAGGCGGCCGAGGCTGCGATGCCGACGGGGCCAGTTACCCACAGCAAGGCCTGGATCGAGATGCTGCACCGCTACCTGGCCACAGGTGTGGGTGCTTTGATCCTGATCCTGGCGGTCGGCAGCTGGCGGGAACGCGCGGTGGGCGGGGGTGTACGCCCCGCACTCGAGCGCTGGTGGCCGACGCTGACGCTGGTGTGGGTGTGCGTGCAGGGCGCGTTTGGCGCCTGGACGGTCACCATGAAGCTGAAACCGGCCATCGTCACGCTCCATCTGCTGGGAGGCCTTTTCCTGCTGGCCATGTTGTGCGTCCAGGCTGCGCACCAGTCCCGCCGCCTCGGGCAGGCGATGCCTGTGCGTCTGGACCGTTCCACCACCTGGTTGCTGCGGGTAGTGGGTGGCCTGTTGCTGGTTCAACTGGCGCTCGGTGGCTGGGTCAGCACGAACTACGCGGTGCTTGCCTGCACCGATTTTCCCCAGTGCCAGGGCAGCTGGTGGCCGGAAATGCGGTTTGACCAGGGATTCCAGATCTGGCGCGCCCTGGGCATGACGCCAGAGGGGGATCCGATCAGCTTCGCCGCGCTGACGGCCATCCACTACACCCACCGATTGATGGCGGTGGTGGTGCTGCTCGCGATGGCCTGGCTGGTCTGGCGACTGCGGGCCGTACCGCCGCTGGCGCGCCAGGGGCACTGGCTGGGTTGGCTCGCGCTGGTGCAGCTCGGCAGTGGCCTTGGCAACGTCATTCTGGGCTGGCCGCTGATGGCAGCCTTGCTGCACACTGCCGGTGCGGCCGGCATGGTGATGGTTCTCACCTGGACCGTGGCCCGAACCTCCCGCGCCGCCGTGGCCGGAATTCCCCGCCCGGTGCATGCACCGACCTCCGGAGTATCGGCATGACCGAAAATGCGTCGGTGCTGCCGCACCCCCATTGGCTGACCCTGGTGCGCCAGTTCTATGTGCTGACCAAGCCGCGGGTGGTGCAGCTGATCGTTTTCTGTGCCCTGATCGGCATGGTGCTGGCCATTCCGGGGGTGCCGTCCTGGCCCGCCGTGCGTCTGGTGCTGGTCGCATGCGCGGGCATCTGGCTGGTGGCTGCTGCTGCCGCCGCCTTCAACTGCATCGTCGAACAGAGCATCGATGCGAAGATGAAACGCACGGCATGGCGGCCGACTGCGCGCGGGCAGCTGGGCAACGGCCATACCCTGCTGTTTTCCGCAATCCTGTGCCTGGCAGGCTCGGCATTGTTGTACTGGTGGGTCAATCCGCTGACCATGTGGCTCACCTTCGCCACCTTTGTCGGTTATGCGGTTGTCTACACCGTGGTGCTCAAGCCCCTGACGCCGCAGAACATCGTGATCGGCGGCGCCTCCGGCGCCATGCCGCCGGTACTCGGCTGGGCTGCCATCACGGGGGATGTCGGGCCGGAGGCGTTGATTCTCTTTCTGATCATCTTCCTGTGGACCCCGCCGCATTTCTGGGCGCTCGCACTCTACCGGGTGGAGGACTACCGAAAATCCGGTCTGCCGATGCTGCCGGTCACGCACGGCAGCGAGTTCACGCGCCTGCAGATCCTGCTCTATACCGGCGTGTTGTTCGCCGCCTGCCTGCTGCCGTTCGTGTACGGGATGAGCTCCTGGCTGTACCTGGCGGCTGCGGTGGTGCTCAGCGTGGGTTTCTGTCTGTATGCGTTCTGGCTCTGGCGCGACTACTCGGATGCGCTGGCCCGCAAGACCTTTCGTTATTCCCTGTGGCATCTGAGCCTGCTGTTTGCAGCACTGCTGCTCGACCACTACCTGTTGTGAGCTGACATCCAACGCTTCCGAGGTTCAAGCCCCATGAAACGACGAAACCTGTTGTCGCTGTCAGTGGCCCTGCTGGCTGCCGGTGGCATGTTGCCCCTGGCGGGTTGCTCGGACAAGGCTCCGTCCTTTGTGTCCATCGACATCACCGGCGCCGATTACGCGCGCGACTTCAGCCTGGTGGACCACAACGGACAGACACGCAGCATCAAGGACTTTGCGGGCAAGGTGGTGGTGGTGTTCTTCGGTTTTACCCAGTGCCCGGACGTCTGTCCCACCGCCATGTCGGAGCTGGCAGAGATACGCAAGCTGCTGGGTGCCGACGGCGAGCGCCTGCAGGGCATCTTCATCACGGTGGACCCGGAACGGGACACGCCGGAGGTTCTCAAGGCCTACATGGCCAACTTCGACCCGTCGTTCCTGGCGCTGCGCCCGTCCTCGCCGGAGCAACTGGCCGCCCTGGCGAAGGACTTCAAGGCCTATTACAAGAAGGTCGACGGCCGCACTCCCACAAGCTACACGATGGACCATTCGGCCGGCAGCTATGTGTTCGACCCGCAGGGGCGCATTCGCCTGTTCACGCGACATGGCATGGGCGCTCAGGCTCTGGCCGGTGACCTACGCCAGTTGTTGAAGCCCGCTGGCTGAGGCCCCTGCGCCGGCCCGCCGCCGCGGCAGGGCGTAGGTCAGGCGTAGCTGGCGAGCGCCTTTTTCATCTTCTTCATGGCCGCCACTTCGATCTGGCGGATGCGCTCGGCGCTCACGCCGTACTCGTCGGCCAGGTCATGCAATGTCATGCCGCCGGAGTTGTCGTCGTTGACCTTGAGCCAGCGCTCTTCGACGATGCGACGGCTGCGAGGGTCCAGGGCGTCGAGGGCGGTGGCGATGCCGTCCGAGGCGAGCATATCGCGCTGGCGCGCCTCGATCATGGCCGTCGGCTCGTGGTTGCTGTCGGTGAGGTAGGTGATCGGGCCGAAAGACTCGTCGCCGTCGTCCGACGGGCTTGGGTCGAGCAGCAC
>JBIKTP010000588.1:0-2840 GCA_044348035.1 Burkholderiaceae bacterium | reverse complement strand
TGAACTCGCTCAGGCCGGCCAGGTGCTGGCTTTCTTCGTCGAGGAACAGCTCGACCACCTTGGGTGAGGCCACCACCCGGAACTCGCGCGGGTTGAACTGCCGCGCCTCGCGCAGGATCTCCCGCAGGATGTCATAGGCCACGCTGCGCGGTGTCTTGACGCTGCCCTTGCCCTGGCAGTGCGCGCAGGGTTCGCACAGCATGTGGGCCAGCGACTCGCGGGTCCGCTTGCGTGTCATCTCCACAAGTCCCAGCTGCGAGAATCCGCCTGCGGAGGTCTTGACCCGGTCGCGCGCAAGCTGCTTGCGAAACTCGGCCAGCACAGCCTCCCGATGGTCTTCGCGCACCATGTCGATGAAGTCCGCGATGATGATGCCGCCCAGGTTGCGCAGGCGCAGCTGGCGCGCGATGGCCTGGGCAGCCTCCAGGTTGGTCTTGAAGATGGTGTCGTCGAAATTGCGCGCCCCGACGAATCCGCCGGTGTTGACATCGAAGGTGGTCAGCGCCTCGGTCTGGTCGACCACCAGGTAACCGCCTGACTTGAGGTCCACCCGACGTCCCAGCGCACGGGCGATCTCCTCGTCGATGCCATAGAGGTCGAAGATCGGCCGCTCGCCCTTGTAGTGCTGCAGCTTGTCCACTGCCGAGGGCGTGAATTCACGCCCGAACGCCACCAGGCTGTCGAATTGCTCCCGTGAATCGACCCGGATGGACTGGGTCTCGTCGCCCGCAAGATCACGCAGCACCCGCTGCAGCAGGTTCAGGTCCTGGTGCAGCAGCGATGCGGGTGGCAGCCGCGTCCCGGCACCGCGGATGCGCGCCCAGGCCTTGCGCAGGTAGGCGATGTCGTCGGCCAGTTCGGCGTCGCAGGCGTCCTCGCCGTTGGTACGCAGGATGAAGCCGCCGCCCTCGGGCTGGGTCAGCCTTTGCAGGCGCTCGCGCAATTCGTCGCGCTGGTGGGGGGTGATCTTCTGCGAGACACCCACATGGTCATCCTGCGGCAGGAAGACCAGCAGGCGCCCCGCGATGCTGATCTGCGTCGACAGCCGCGCGCCCTTGGTGCCGATGGGGTCCTTGATCACCTGCACGGTGAGGGCCTGTCCTTCGAAGACCTGCTTTTCGATCGGCAACTGGGGCTGCGCCGACCGGGCGAATCCTGGCGGTTCGCCCTCGGGCTGGCGGTGCCATACATCGGCGACGTGCAGGAAGGCTGCCCGCTCCAGACCGATGTCGATGAAGGCCGACTGCATGCCGGGCAGCACCCGCACGACCTTGCCGAGGTACACATTGCCGACCAGCCCGCGTTCGAGCGCGCGCTCCACATGCAGTTCCTGGACGGCGCCGTTCTGAACGACCGCGACGCGCGTTTCCTGCGGCGACCAGTTGATCAAGATGTCTTCCTGCATGCCTGTTCTTCTAGAGTGGATGGTGGAGTTTGCCCGCTGCGCCCACGGCATGCAACAGCTGCGCCGTCTCGAACAGCGGCAGGCCCATGATGCCGGTGTAGCTGCCGGAAATGCGGCTGATGAATGCAGCCGCCAGCCCTTGAATGCCGTAGGCACCGGCCTTGCCCATCGGTTCGCCGCTGGCCACATACTGCGTGATGTCCGCCGCAGACAGGTGTGCGAAGCGCACCTGCGACACACACAGCGCCTGGCTGCGCTGCGCACCGCTGGCCACGGCCACCGCCGTCAGCACCCGGTGGGTCTGGCCGCTCAGGGCCTGGAGCATCTCGCAGGCCTGCCGGGCATCGGCCGGTTTCCCGAGGATGCGCCGCCCAAGCGCCACCGTGGTGTCGGCGCAGAGGATGGGTGCTGCGGGCAGGCCCCGCACCTGCCGGCGCTGCGCGGCGGCCTCCAGCTTGAGCGCCGTGACCCTCGCCACATAACGGGCTGGGGCCTCACCGGCACGCACAGTCTCCAATGCCTCGGCATCTTCGGACGCGTCGGCCAGCAACAGGCGATGGGGGATGCCGAGCTGGTCGAGCAGCTGGCTGCGGCGCGGGCTCTGGGAAGCCAGGTAGATGAAGTCGGTGCCCGGGGCGGATGTCATTCGCGGTGGTAGGGATGGTTGGCGTTGATCGACCATGCGCGGTAGAGCTGCTCGACCAGCAGGACACGCACCATGGCGTGGGGAAGGGTCAGATCGGACAGGCGGATGCGCTCGTGCGCGGCGCGCTTGAACTCGGGCTCCAGACCGTCCGGGCCACCGATCACCAGGGCCACGTCTTCCCCGGCCAGCTGCCACTCGGCCAGGCGACGGGCCAGTGCCACCGTGGCCAGCGCAGTTCCGCGCTCGTCCAGTGCGACGATGCGGCTGCCGGGGGCGATGGCGGCGCGGATGCGGTCGCGCTCGGCACACAGCAGGGTGGACAAGGCCTTGGAGCCACGCGCTTCGGTCTTGATGGTCTTGAGTTCGACCCGCAGTTCTGGCGGAAAGCGTCTGGCGTATTCATCCCAGCCCGCCTGCGCCCAGGCCGGCACCCGCTGGCCGACCGCGACCACGACCAGCTTCACGGTGGTGCGCTCAGGCCTTGGCGGCGCGGGGCTTCCTGGCCGGAGCCTTGGCAGCGGCAGGCGCTGCCGCCGCTGCGCGCGGACGTTTGGCCGGAGCTGGATGGGACGCCGAAGACTTTGCACCTGCAGACCGCACGGCCGTCTTGCGGGCAGGCGTCTTGCCCGCTGCCGTGCTGAGCGGTGCAGCTTTCGCAGGTTTCCTGGCGGCAGGCCGCGCCGGTGCTAGCTTGGGCATGTCCTCGGGCGCCAGCTCCGGCATCAGCGCACGCGGCGCGGCCTTGCGCGCGGAGGGCTTCTTGCCGGCGGTAGCCACTTTCCTTGCGAC
>JBIKTP010000058.1:0-8882 GCA_044348035.1 Burkholderiaceae bacterium | reverse complement strand
GAAGGCAAACGGCTGCCCTGAGGATGGCCGGCCGCTACAGAAGCACCATCTGGATGTCTTGAGTCGGTTTTCTGACCGCCGACGATGCGTTTACCGACGCCTGATGGTCGTTGATGGCGCCGATCCGTGACACCAGTCGAACCTCATGGGATTTCCTGGTCGGATCCAAACACCGCAGGCAGATTTCGGGCCCCATGCAAGACCCTTTCAATGCGCACCGTCCCATCCAGTACACGGAAGAAAATGACGTAGCGGTCCAACGCCGCCATCCGCAGGCCGGCAGCCAGATCCTCTCGGCCAGCGTACCCGAAAGGGGCCTTGCCGATGCGCCTGCACTGTTCCATCAGTCGGCGGACAAAACCCCGCGCATTTGCACGGCTGTCTTTGGCTAGGTGGTCGCCGATGTTCAGGAGGTCTTGCCGCGACCTCGGCGAGAAGGTCACTGCCAGCATCAGCCTTGGCGCTTGCTGCGCCGTTTGGCCGGGGGCTCCGTGCCGACGTCGGCATAGCGGGCCTGCAACTCAAGGAAAACCTGATCGGCCGCAATGGCCGGGCCGCTGTCGATGCCTTCTTGAATGGATTGCCGCAAGTCGGCACTCAAGCGCTGCAGCATCGCCGCGTAGACGTCGGGCGACAGCAGGTAGGCTGCCGGCCGGTTGTGGTTCAGCACGGCGACGGGTTCGGAGCCGGCCTGTTCCAGCACGGCGCTGGGGCTGCGCTTGAGTTCGGTGATGCTCACCGAGCGGGAGGCAAGGACGTGTTCCATGGAGTGCTCTTATTCAGGCAAAAAAGGGTGCCTTATTGTGGTCGACCATCGGCATGCAGGCAAGCATCATCTCTCACACCATCCTCTCGCCCGGCAGCGCAATGAACGCCACCTGCCTTGTCCATCAGCAAATGCCCCGGCATCACCGGCCACACGGCTGTCTCTGAGCAACGACTGGGTACCCTGGACGCGGCAGCGCATGGCGGAAGCCACTGGCAAGACACCCACGCTGTGGCCGCCTCATTCCTGACTCGCCTGCGCGCAGCACGCGCCCCACGAGCATCTGCTGGCTTCGGTGGCGCGCAAGGCGCTGTTGATGATGACCCACCTGTTCCACGCGCGGGGTGATCGCGCGCCGCGGCAACCGGTGGTCGCAGCCGGGTCCTGAGCGCCTGGCACGTGCCTTGCTCCTTCCCTGATGGCAGGCCGGACCCGCCAGGACCAAACCCCGCTCGCGTCGTCCCGCACGGCAGAGGGTGACAGCCCGGTCTGCTGGCGGCGGTATCAGTGACCGAACTCGGTCATCAGCCCCGGGCGCACCCCCAGGCCCATCGACGCGTCGATGACGGCGCCGTGCAGGACCGTCGAGTACCCCGAGGCCAGAAACACCACGAGGTTGGCGATCTCCTGGGGCTCGATCATCCGCTGCTTCGGGAGCCGGGCCACGAAGGCCGCGCGCTCGTCGGGGCCGAGCGTGTCCAGCGTGCTGCGCTGGAACATGGGGGTGTCGGTCGCACCCGGACACACCGCAAAGATGTCGACCGGCTTGTCGGTGTGTTCTGCCGCGAGTTGGCGCGTCATGAAGGCCACGGCCGCCTTGCTCATGCCGTCGGACAGCTTGAAGCCGGAGAACACGTTGATCCCGCCGCCGACCGATGCAATCGAAATCAGCTTGCGCGGGCCGTCAAGCCCCGCCCGGCGCGGGCTGGCCAGGAACTGCTGGCTCATCTTGAGGGTGCCGTCGGTGTTGATGCGCAGCATGGCCGAGTCCTGGTCGGCGGCATCCTCGGCATAGTGCGCAACCGTGGCGGACCCGACCGCGGCGTTGTTGACCAGGATGTCGATGCCACCCCAGCGGCGGACGACCTCGCCCACGCAGGCCCGGATCGACGCAAGCTCCGCCAGGTTCAGGGCGTGGGCTGACAGGCGCTCGGGCAGGGTCTGCACCAGCGCCTGCGCGCGCTCGGGCGGCTCCACGCCCTGGGCATGACTGAACGCCACGCTGGCGCCGTGCGCCAGCAAGGTGTCGATGGTGGCACGTCCAATGCCCCCCAGCCCCCCCGTGACCAGGGCGACCTTGCCTTCCAGGCTGGGTCGCAGGTCCATGCATGCAGTTGCTTCGCGCATCGCGGGCTTCTTTCAAAGAGTCCGTTGGATTATTCCCCAGGCCCGTGCTCAGGTATTCACCGGGTCATTGACAGCAGGTGAAACCGATTCCAATAATGCGACCACTAATGAAGCATCGTTTCTTTGGTTAAACAATAAACCAGCAACCCTGGTTCAGGAAGGTTCCGCGCCATGCACCGTGCCACCGTATCCGCCACCGCCGCACGGACCGGTGTGCGCGCCGCGCCGGTCCGCCCTGGCCAGGCTCTCGCTGCAGCGCGCCGTACGGAGCTGGCCTGATGACGCGCTTCACGCCCCCCGCCGGTGTGCCGGCGATTGAATTCCAGGGCGTCGAGAAGCGTTTTGCGGCGCGTGGCGGCTCTAGCGAGGTGCTGGCCGCCCGGGACGTGAGTTTTGCCATTGCGCCAGGAGAGGTGGTGTCCATCATCGGCCCCTCGGGCTGCGGCAAGAGCACCCTGCTCAACATGGGCTCCGGGCTGGCCAAGCCCAGCGCGGGGCTGGTCAAGGTGGCGGGCGAGATGGTGGTCGGCCCCAACGCGCATGTGTCCTTCATGCTGCAGAAGGACCTGCTGATGCCCTGGCGCACGATCGCGCAGAACATCGAGTTCGGCCTGGAGCTGCGCGGCGTGAAGGCCGCGGTACGGCGCGAGGTGTCGGCGCGGCTGCTGGAGCAATGCCACCTGCGGGGTTTCGGGGAACACTATCCCAACCAGCTCTCGGGCGGCATGCGCCAGCGCGCCGCGCTGGCCCGCACACTCGCGGTGGACCCGCTGGTGCTGCTGATGGACGAGCCCTTCTCCGCCCTGGACGCCCAGACCAAGATGATCCTGCAGCAAGACCTGGCCAGCACCGTCGCCCGGGAAGGCAAGACCGTGCTGTTCATCACCCATGACCTGGCCGAGGCGGTGGCGCTGTCGGACCGCATCCTGGTGATGAGCGAGCGACCCGGCACCATCATCGAGCAGATCACGGTCGACATTCCCGGCCGCGACAACCCGATGCAGCGGCGCAAGCACGACCGGGTCGGCCCGCTGGTGGGCCAACTGATGGACCTGCTCAAGCTGGACGCCAACACCGAAGTGCACTGAAATCGCCCTCCCTTTCTGTCCAACCCGTTCCCGTCACCCTCTACCGGAGTCCCCATGAAACACCTGCCCGCCCTGACCCTGACCCTGACCCGCCGTGCTTGTCTGGCCCTGTGTGCCGCCGCCAGCCTGGCCGCACCGCATGCCGTGCAGGCCCAGGCGCTGCAGGAGATCACCTACCTGTTGCCGGCGCCCGGCACGCTGCCGGCCTTCGGCCCGTGGATGCTGGCGCAGGCCAAGGGTTACTACAAGGCCGAGGGGCTGGATGTGAAGTTCGTCACCGCGCGTGGCGGCGTGGACGTGGCCAAGCAGGTGGGCGCCGGCAATGCGGTGATCGGCGGCGCCATCGGCGACACGCCCATCATCGCGCGTGCCCAGGGCATCCCGGTGAAGGCGGTGGCGGTGCTGGGCTCCGGTTCGCTGATGCAACTGGTCACGCACAAGGACGAGCGCATCGAGAGCCCGCGTGAACTCAAGGGCAAGACAGTCACCGTGCTCGCCTACACCGACACCACCTACTACGCACTGCTGGGCATGCTGAGCAAGGTCGGCCTGACCAAGAACGACGTGACCATCCAGGCCGCCGGCCCGGCCGGTGTGTGGCAGCAGTTTGCCGCCAAGAAGGCCACCGGCATGGCCGGCACGCCCGACTGGACGGTGAACGCGATGGATGCCGGTGCCCAGGTCGACATCCTGCCCGCCGACGTGTACTTCAAGAGCATGGCGCAGGCGATCCTGGTGTCGGACGAGACCATCCAGAAGAACCCGCAGCTGGTGCAGAAGCTGGTGCGCGCGACGCTCAAGGGCATGAAGGACATCATGGCCAACCCGAAGGAAGCCGCGATCGCCTACGCCAACCATGTGACCACGCACAAGGGCAAGGAAGCCTCCATCGAGCAGATGTTCGGCATGTACAACAAGTACGTCTACGCCAACCAGAGGGTGCCGGGCGCCATGGACGAGGCCCGCCTGTCCGACCTGCAGAAGTTCTATGTGGCCAACGGCGTCGTGCCAGCGGCTGCGCCGCTGAAGGACCTCTACACCAACCAGTTCGTCACCGGCAAGTAAGCCGGGTCGAAGCGCGCACCCATGTCGACCGATTCTTCTTCGCTGGTCACCGCCGCCTGGAGCTTCCTGGTGCTGGTGGTGTTCCTGCTGCTGTGGCAGTTCGGACCCGGCTGGCTGGGTGTGCCCGAGTTCGTGCTGCCGCCGCTGACCAAGGTGCTCGCGGAGGCCGCGCGCATCTGGGACAGCGAGCGCCTGCTCTGGCATGCGGGCATCACCACGCTGGAGGTGGTGATCGGCTTCGTGCTGGGCTCCATCCTGGGCGCGCTGATCGGTTATGCGCTGGGCGTGTCGCCGCGGGTCGAGGCCGTGCTCTCGCCCTATCTGCTGGCGTTGCAGATCGCGCCCAAGGTGGCCTTCGCGCCGCTGTTCGTGATGTGGCTGGGCTACACCATCTACCCCAAGATCCTGGTGGCGATCCTGATCGTGTTCTTCCCGGTGCTGATCAACGTGTTGTCGGCCATGCGGGCGATGGACCATGACATGATCAACCTGGCCCGCTCCTTCTCGGCCACCCGCATGCAGGTGTTCACCATGGTCGAGTACCCGACCACGCTGCCGTCGCTGTTCTCCGGGCTGCGCATCGCCAGCACGCTGGCGGTCATCGGTGTGGTGGTGGGCGAACTCGTCGGCGGCAACATGGGCCTGGGCTACATGCTGGTCTTCTTCGAGGGCCAGGGCAACACGGCGGCGGTGTTCGTGGTGATTGCGGCGCTCACGGTGATCGGCATCCTGGCCTACTACGCCGTGGTGCTGGCCGAACGGCGGGTGCTGCATTACCTGCCCAGCGCGCAGAGGGCGGCGGGATGAGTGCCACCAGGCCGGCCCGGGCCAGGCCGCACACCAGTGGGAAGGTACTCCCATGAACGCCGCGATGGACATTCCCGAAATCCGCCTGGAAGGCCGGCGCGTGCTGGTCACCGGCGCCGCGCGCGGCCTGGGCGAGGCCTTTGCGCGTGCCCTGGTGGCTGCCGGTGCGCGGGTCGTGATCAGCGACGTGCTGCACGAGCGCGGCGAGGCGCTGGCCCGCGAACTGGGCGAGGCCGCACGCTATGTGCCGATGGACCTGGCCGACGGCGCCTCCATCGCCGCCGGAGTCGACGCGGCTGCAGCAGCCCTGGGCGGGCTCGACGGCCTGATCAACAACGGCGCCATCACCAATTCCGGCGGCAAGACCATGCAGCAGCTCGACTCCGCCACCTGGGACCGGGTGATGGACGTCAACGTGCGCGGCACCTGGCTCACCACCGTGGCCGCGCAGCCGCACCTGGCGGCTTCGGGAAGCGGGCGCGTCGTCAACCTGGCCTCCGACACCGCGCTGTGGGGCGCACCGCGCCTGATGGCCTACATCGCCAGCAAGGGCGCAGTCATCGCGATGACGCGCGGCATGGCGCGCGAACTCGGACCCCAGGGGATCACCGTCAATGCCATCGCCCCCGGCCTGACGCTGGTGGAAGCCACCGCGTATGTGCCCGAGGAGCGCCACCAGTATTACCTTCAGGGCCGTGCCATCCCGCGCCCGCAGGTCCCCGAAGACGTCACCGCGGCTGCCCTCTTCCTGCTCACCCGCGCCAGCGGCTTCATCACCGGACAACTGCTGCCCGTCAACGGCGGTTTTGTCCTGAACTGACAAGGAACCCCACCATGAACACCCATGCCGTCGCCGCCAACCAGCCCGTCTTCAACGAACGCGGTCTGCTCGATGCCAACATCCCGCCCGAGGCCGAGATCCAGAAGGGCATGCTGCGCTCCGAGGGCCAGAGCTTCGCGCAGTGGATGGAGAGCCGCGTCGCGCGTTTCCAGACCCGCCGCTACGACTGGGATGCACTCAAGTTCCAGGCCGACTACGACCCGAAATACCGCCGCGCGCAGATGCGCTACATGGGCACCGGCGGCACCGGCGTGGCCAGCGACAGCAACACCGTGCCTGCGGCGCATTTCACGTTCTCGACCATGGTGATCCCTGCCGGCCATGTCGGCCCCTCGCACATCCACTACGACGTGGAAGAGGCCTTCTTCGTGATGCGCGGCAAGATGAAGATCGTCTGCGAGAAGGACGGCGAGCGCTGGGAGTCCATCCTGCATGAGCGCGACCTGATCTCGGTGCCGCCCGGCGTGTACCGCGAGGAGGTCAACATCGGCGACGAGGACGCGCTGATGTGCGTGATGCTCGGGGCCCCGAAGCCGATCACGCCGGTCTACCCGCCGGACAGCCCGCTCACCAAGATCAAGCGCACCTGATGGGTGGCACGGTCCAGGAGCGTGAGATGCCGTTGACGCCGCAGCTCGCCCAGTTCCCGACGACCGTGGTTCCCACGGCGCTGGGCCCGGTCGCCTTCCGCCAGGCCGCCTCGCCCGGCTACACCGGGCCAGTGACCCATGTGCTGCTGCACGGCATCGGCTCGGCATCTGCCAGCTGGCTGGGCCAGCTCCTGCAGGTGGCCTGCCGCACGGTGCCTGCCATCCGCGCGCTGGCCTGGGATGCGCCCGGTTACGGAGCGAGTACCCCTTTGGCGAGCGCCCAACCGGCGGCGCGGGAATATGCCGAGCGGATGTGGGCCTGGCTCGACGCGCTGGGGAAGGACGCTGCCGGCCCCCTGGTGCTGGTCGGCCATTCGCTGGGGGCCCTGATGGCTGCCAGTGCAGCCGCCCTGCGCCCGGCGCGCCTGGCCCGGCTGGTGCTGCTGGCGCCGGCACAGGGCCATGCCGGCCTGCCGGCGGCCGAGCGCCAGAAGAAGCTGGACGATCGGCTCGCGACCCTGCAGCGCCTGGGGCCGGCCGGCATGGCGCAGACCCGCGCCAGCGCCATGCTGTCGCCGCAGGCCAGCGCCGAACAGGTGGCCTTCATTGCGCAGGTGATGGCTGGCATCGATCCGGCCGGGTACACCCAGGCGAGCCACATGCTGTCGGGCGGAGACATCGACGCCGATCTGGCGGGGTTGACCTGTCCGATCCAGGTGGCCGGCGGCAGCGCCGACACCATCACGCCGGCAGCCGCCTGCCAGGCGCTGGCACAGCGCTTCGGCGCCTCCTGGACCGACCTTGGCGCGGTCGGCCACAGCTGCCCGCTGGAGGCGGCCACCGCCGTGAACCGCCTGATCGGCATGGACACAGGAGCCACGCCATGAACGACACCGTTTCCGGCGACCGCTACGTGGTGCCGGCCCTGCAGCGCGGCATGCAGCTGCTGGGGCAGTTCTCGCGCAACGAGCGCGAACTCACTGGCGCCGAGTTATCGCGACGCCTCGACCTGCCGCGTGCCTCCGTGTTCCGGTTGCTGCAGACGCTGGAGCAGATGGGCTTCGTCGAGCGCGTGGGCGATACCGCCAGCTACAAGCTGGGCATCGCCGTGCTGCGCCTGGGCTTCGAGTACCTCGCCTCGATGGAGCTCACAGAATACGGCCGCCCGATCCTGGACGACCTGTGCGCCCGCACCGGTCTGACCGCGCACCTGGTGGTGCGCGACGGCCGCGAGGTGGTGTTCGTGGCCAAGGCCACCGGACGCTCCCTCATGATCAACTCGATCCAGGTCGGCGCGCGCCTGCCCGCGCATGCGACGGTGCTCGGGCGCGTGCTGCTGGGCGCCAGCACGCTGGGCGACCTGGGCCGCATGTACGGCGAGGGCCCGCTGGCGGCCTACACCCCGCAGACACCGACCACGCTGGCCGCCCTCAAGGAGATGATCGATGCCGATGCGCAGCGCGGCTACGGCGTGAGCCAGGGCGGCTTCGAGTCCGGCATCTCCACCATTGCCGCGCCGGTGTTCGACGAGCACCAGCGCATCACGGCGGCGGTCAGCGTGACCGTTCCAGCGCAGCAGTTCGATCCGCAGGCCCTGGGCGACATCGTGGCGCAGGTCTGCGACACGGCAGCCCGGCTGTCGCAACGCATCAGCCATCTGCCGCCGCAGCAGGGCCGGCGGCCCCAACCCCATCTGGAAAAAACCCCGGCATGACACACAGCATCCCCCGCATCACGGTGGGCGAACTCGTGGTTCGCTTCCTGGAGCAGTGCGGCACCCGCGCGGCCTTCGGCGTGATCTCGATCCACAACATGCCGATGCTGGACGCGTTCCACACCCGCGGGCAGATTCGTTTCGTGTCGGCGCGCGGAGAGGCCGGGGCCTGCAACATGGCCGACGCCTATGCCCGTGTCACGGGCACGCTGGGGGCCTGCGTCACCAGCACCGGCACCGGTGCGGGCAATGCGGCCGGCGCGCTGGTGGAGGCCATCACCGCCGGCACACCGATGCTGCACCTGACCGGGCAGATCGAGTCGCCCTACCTGGACCGCGACCTGGGCTACATCCACGAACACCCGGCGCAGCTGGCCATGCTCAAGGCGGTGGGCAAGGACGCGTTTCGCATCCGCAACCCGGCCACCGCGCTGGCCACGCTGCGCGAGGCCGCGCGCCTGGCGCAGACACCGCCCTGCGGCCCGGTGAGCATCGAGATCCCGATCGACGTGCAGAAGATGCTGCTCGACCTGCCCGACGACCTCGCACCCCTGCCGGTGGCGCCGGTGCAGCCGTCCGCAGCAGCCCTGGATGCCCTGGCCGCGTGCCTGCTGCAGGCGAAGCGGCCGCTGCTCTGGCTGGGTGGCGGCGCGCGGGGCGCGTC
>JBIKTP010000587.1:0-2845 GCA_044348035.1 Burkholderiaceae bacterium | reverse complement strand
CAGGTGGCGCGGCTTACGACCTGCACCATGGACCGGGCCGCCAACACCACCACCAGATCCGCGGGGCCGCTTGCCGAACTTCAGCGAACTTGCGAGCGCATCGAAACGTTGGGCAAACAACTTGTCGACCTCGGCGACGACACCCGAGAGTTCCGCGCCATCGAAGTGGCGCTCCATCATGCCTACGACGTCCTGTACCAGCAGATCGCGCTGCACCTGCAGGATCGCCGCCGGCGTGGGCCCGACAAACAGCATGGTGAAGTCGTCGCGCGACTCCTCCCATTGCCCTTCGTCGTCATCGTCAAACTCCGTGTCGTAGAAGCTCACCTCGATCGCGGCACCGGTTTCGGCCAGTTCGTTGAGGTTCATGCACATCTCGTCGAGTGTGTGGCGGAAATCCTCGTCGCCCGCCACAGTCCAACAGATCTGCAGCAAATGCTGGGGAGCATCGAACTTGATACCTGGCTCATCTTCATAGGAACTACGCGCACCATCCGCCAGCGAGCGGGCTCCGGCGTACTTCCAGATGGGCTTGAGTGCGTCCTGGATCTGCTCGAACTGCACCCCGACGCGCAAGGGTACGTCGCCGTGGAGGTGAATCTCGAAAGGGGCATTGTTGCGTGGCATGGGTACCGAGTGTAGTGCCGCCGGTACTGGATCTACAAATCCGAGGCCTCGAATCGGCCCCCGATGTCGGGAAACGACATGCTGTGCTTCTGCCCGCCAAACATCAGAACCATGCGCATCAACCTGCAATGCGCCTTCAAGACGAGGACCTCGCCAAACAGCCTGACGCCAGGCGAAACCCTCGCCTGCAGGTCTGGTACTTGCCGGAAGCGACCGCCCTGAGCCCCTTTGCCGAATGGCAGCCGCGAGCGGCGGCCGGCGGCTCCGGCAAATGCGGGTTGCGCTTGCGAGTATTGCCCAGGGAGGACCGCGTCCGCAACCGGGCATTGGCAACTACAGGCGCGTGGCGCAGGCCGGCGTCGGACGGCGCACGACTACAATCGCGCTTGTTCTGCCGGGGTGGTGAAATTGGTAGACACAGCGGACTTACAGATTGAGCACCAGGCCGGCGAAAGCACCTGCGTGAATCCCCTCAAATTCGGCGAAACCCCTGGACAACCGTCCGAGGCAACGCCGAGCCAAGCCCGAACACGGGAAGGTGTAGAGACTAGACGGGGGGCACCTACAGCGTCAGCGCCATGGTGAAGGCATAGTCCAGCGCACGAACAGCGCAAGCTGGCGGTGAAAACCGCAGTGTGACGAAAATCCGCCGCTTGCCGAAAGGCGGCGTACGGGTTCGACCCCCGTCCCCGGCACCAGTGCGCGGCACAATGCGACGGACTTTGTGGAAATGCCGACGTGACAGCGATAGTCTCTAGAATCCGCCCTTTCACGCCAGGCTGCGGCCCGGCCCTGTCGTAGACCTGCCAAGAGGTGCCGGCCACGGGCGGCACCTGAATCCATGTCCCTGTTGTCGCTCGTGGTGTTGTTGCCGCTGGTCGCCGGCACGGTGTTGTGCGGCCTGTCCGGCCGCGATCCTTCGCCCGCAGCGCGGGCCAGAACAGCCTGGCTCGCCGCCGCCATCACGGCGGCCGCACTGGGTCTGCTGCTGTCACAGGCTCCGGCAGTGTTGGAAGGCCAGACCCTGCTGTCGCAGACCGAGTGGCTGCCCGCCATCGGGCTGAACATCGGCTGGCGGCTGGACGGCCTGGCCCTGATGTTCGGCTTGCTGATCACCGGCATCGGCCTGCTGATCATCCTTTACGCCGCCTGGTACCTGCACGAGGACGACCCGGCTGGCAAGTTCTTCGCGCTGTTGATGCTTTTCATGGCAGCCATGCTGGGCATCGTGTTGTCGGACAACCTGCTGTTGCTGGTGGTCTTCTGGGAGCTGACCAGCGTCTCCTCCTTCCTGCTGGTTGGATACTGGGGCAGCCGGGCCCAGGGCGGGGCCGAGGCACGGGCCGGCGCCCGCATGGCGCTGGCCGTCACGGGAGGCGGTGGGCTGGTGCTGCTGGCTGGCGTGCTGGTACTGGGCCATATCGGCGGCAGCTTCGCCTTGTCCGAATTGCTCAGCCGCGGCGGCGAGGTGCGCAGCCATGCACTGTACCCGCTCGCCCTGGGCCTCATCCTGGTGGGCTGCTTCACCAAGAGTGCCCAGTGGCCCTTCCACTTCTGGTTGCCCGAGGCGATGGCTGCACCCACGCCGGTCTCGGCCTATCTGCATTCGGCCACCATGGTGAAGGCCGGCATCTTCCTGCTCGCACGGCTGTACCCGGTGATTGGCGGCACGGAGCTTTTCCAGGGGGTGGTGGCGACCACCGGCCTGCTGACCATGGCAGTCGCGGCCTATGTCGCCGTCTTCAAGCATGACCTCAAGGGCTTGCTGGCCTACAGCACCATCAGCCATCTGGGCCTGATCGTCTTCCTGCTCGGCCTGGCCTCTCCGCTGTCGTCGGTGGCGGCGATGTTCCACATACTGAACCATGCCACCTTCAAGGCCGCCCTGTTCATGACAGCGGGCATCGTCGACCACGAAACCGGCACCCGGGACATGCGGCGGTTGGGTGGACTGATGCGCTACCTGCCCTGGACTGGCACCCTGGCCATGGTGGCGGCGGCGGCCATGGCCGGTGTGCCGCTGGCCAACGGGTTCCTGTCGAAGGAGATGTTCTTCGACGAGGCAGTACGCGCCCAGGACAGCCTGGCCTGGGGTGTGATGGTGCCACTGGCGGCCACGTTCGGCGGCATCTGCTCGGTGGCGTATTCGCTGCGTTTTGTCCACGACGTTTTCTTCAACGGGCAGCCAGTGAACATGCCCAAGCCACATCCTCATGAA
>JBIKTP010000057.1:0-8892 GCA_044348035.1 Burkholderiaceae bacterium | reverse complement strand
GCCTGTGCCCACCACGGGCTCGGAAACCGCATCCAACGTTCGCGCAGCCAAGCCTGGCAACCTTCAAGTGAGTCGCGCATGAGCGCGCCCGCCGGCGACATGGCCAGTCATCCCCCCAAACAGTGGGGCCCCGACTCGTTTCCGACATGGGTGCTCTATGCGGCGGCTGCCATGATCGCCTTTTCGCTCATCAGCGTCGGGCTCGTGCGGATCACCGGGAACGGACCCGACCAGAGGGCTGCCGCAACCGTTGCCGAGCGCACGCTTCGTTTTGAAGACCGCACCGACGGCGGTGTCGCCGTCATGGATGGCAAGACCGGCGAACTGGTGACGGTGCTGCATGGCGAACAGGGGTTTGTGCGCGGCACGCTGCGCGCCCTCACGCGTGAGCGCCATTCGCGCGGCATCGGCAACGGTCCATCGTTCACCCTGACCGCCTACATCGACAACCGTCTGGCCCTGCACGACCCTGCGACCGGTGCGCGCATCGACCTGGAATCGTTCGGCCCCGGCAATGCGGCCGAGTTTGCGCGTTTCCTGTCCCCCAAGTCTCCCTGAAACCCTCCACCGGAACCCGAATCATGCAAGCCACCACGACCATCGACTCCGAGGACGCCGCAGCCCGGAAAGCGCGTGAGAGCACCATGCTCAGCCCGCGGTTCTACACCACGGACTTCAAGGCCATGGACCGGCTGGACATCTCGTCCATGCGCGCGGAGTGGGACACCATGATGGCGGAGTACGAGGGTGACAACAACCACGACCACTTCCAGCGCACGCCCGAGTTTGCGCAGGAAGTTGCGGAACGCTTTTCGCAGGTCAGCCCCGCCATGCGACAGGAGTTCCTGGACTTCCTGATCTCATCGCTCACGTCCGAGTTCTCCGGCTGCATCCTGTACAACGAGATCTTCAGGAACGTCGACAACCCCGACATCAAGCAGTTGATGCGTTTCATGGCCCGCGACGAATCACGCCACGCCAGCTTCATCAACCAGTCGCTCAAGGACTTCGGGCTGGGGATCGACCTGGGAAGCCTGAAGCGCACCAAGGCCTACACCTACTTCAAGCCCAAGTACATCTTCTACGCGACCTATCTGTCGGAAAAGATCGGCTATGCGCGTTACATCACCATCTACCGGCAATTGGAGAAAAACCCTGACAAGCGGTTTCACCCGATCTTCCGATGGTTCGAGCGCTGGTGCAACGACGAATTCCGCCATGGTGAATCCTTCGCACTGATCATGCGTGCCAATCCTCACCTGCTGCGTGGCGGCAACGTGTTCTGGATCCGTTTCTTCCTGCTGGCGGTGTATGCCACCATGTACGTGCGGGACCACACCCGCCCCATGCTGCACAACGAGATGGGGCTCGAATCCACGACCTACGACTACACCGTGTTCCGGATCACCAACGAGATCACGCGGCAGGTGTTCCCCGTCATGCTCGATATCGACAACCCGGCGTTCCGCCGAGGCCTCGAGCGCTTGTTCCAACTGCAAACCCGCATGGATGCAGCCAAGAAACGCGGCGGCATCATCGGCAACCTGCAGCGCGCCGGCTGCGCCGCTGCCGCTCTGGTGACCTTCGGGCGGCTTTACATGCTGCCGGTGCTGCGCAACGAACTCACCGCCGACGTGCGCATGGCGCCCGCCTGGTAAGAGCGACGTTTCACAACATCCCGCCTGCCATGAGTGACGCCGCACTCGCCATCGTGTTTGCCGTCTTCATCTGGTGGTTCAGCACCGGGGTTGTACTGATCCTCAACCGCCTCTCGCTCAAGGCTGTGCGTGCCAGCCAGATATCCTCGACGGTGCTGGCGCTGGCCGCACTTGCCGGCCTTGCGCATGCGTCCCGGCAAACCGGAATAGCCAGCGCGTATTGCGCGTTTACCTGCGCCTTGCTGGTGTGGGGCTGGAACGAACTCAGCTTCCTGACCGGCTGGATCACCGGGCCGCGGCGCACGGCATTGCCACCGGCTACTGCCGGCTGGCCACGTTTTGTCGCCGCGTTCCAGGCGGTGCAATGGCACGAGGTGGGCATCCTGTGCACCGGCATCGTGGTGGTGGCCGTTTCCTGGGGCGAGCCCAATCAGGTCGGCACGGCAACCTATCTGGTGCTGTGGATCATGCGCACCAGTGCCAAGCTCAACCTGTACCTCGGTGTACGCAACCTGAGCGAAGCTTTCCTGCCCGACCACCTGGCCTACCTGGCGAGTTTCTTCCGCCGCCGCGCAATGAACCTGCTGCTGCCGGTGTCGGTCGTGGCCGCCTCGGCGTATCTGGCCCTGCTGGTTGCGCATGCGACAGACGCCCAAAGCAGCCGGGCCGATGCGGTGGGGTACGCCCTGGTCGGCACGATGCTCGCGCTGGCGATTCTGGAACACCTGTTGCTGGTTCTGCCGGTCGATGCAACAGCGGTCTGGAAATGGGCGCTCACCCGACGCAGTTCCGTCGGGGAAGGCGTCGCAACGGCCCGGCCCACGTCCTTTGGCCACACCACCAAGCCGAACCTGCCGGCCCCCAAGGACAGCACGGCATTCTCCGTGGTCCGCGCCATGCCGACGGCTGGCGCAGCATTGGAAGCGCATGACAAACTTCTTCAGACCCCTTGACGGCAGCATGGCCGGCGGTGGCGACGGCGGCTCGTCGGGTGCAGCCCCGGGAACCGCACGTGGATCACGCGCCGATACTGCGCCGACTGCCATCATCATCGGCAGTGGCTTCGGTGGCCTGGCCGCCGGTATCCGCCTCGCCTGCAAGGGCTGGCGCGTGAGGGTGCTTGAAAAACTCGACGCGCCGGGCGGGCGGGCCTATGTGTGGCGACAGGATGGGTTCACCTTCGACGCGGGCCCCACCATCATCACCGCGCCCTTCATGCTGGATGAGTTATGGGCCCTCGCCGGCAAGAAGTTCTCCGAAGACGTCGACCTGCGTCTGATGGAACCTTTCTACCGGATCCGTTTCGACGACGGAACCTGGTTCGACTACAGCGGCGACGGCGAGCGCATGCGCGACGAGATAGCACGCTTCTGCCCGGAAGATCTGGCAGGCTATGAGCGCTTTCTGGTCGAGGCAGACCGTTGTTACCAACTGGGATTCATGGAGCTCGGCAGCATCCCGTACACCACGGTAGCCGATCTGATGGGGGCGATCCCCAACATAGTCCGGATGAAAGGCTGGCGCAGCATCTTCCAGATGGCGTGCAAGCACTTCAGCGATCCCAAGCTGCGCATCGTGATGAGCTTTCACCCGCTGCTGATCGGCGGCAATCCGCTGTCCGTCACCGGCATCTACAGCCTGATCAACACCCTGGAGCGGCGCTTTGGCGTGCACTGGGCCATGGGCGGCACCGGTACCATCATCAAGGCCATGGTCAGGCTGCTGGAGAGCCTGGGAGGCAGCATCACCTACAACGCGCAGGTGGCACGCATCGACATCGATTCGCAGGACAAGGGGCGCGGCGTGGCGCGCGGCGTCACGCTGTCCAATGGCGAGCGCCTTCGCGCCGACATCGTGGTCTCCAACGCCGATACCCTGTGGACCTACAAGAACCTGGTGGCACCCCGGTTCCGCAAGCACTGGAGTGACAAGCGCATTGCGGGCAGCCGGCATTCGATGAGCCTGTTCGTCTGGTACTTTGGTACCAGCCGGCGCTACGACGACGTGCCCCACCACATGATGCTTCTGGGGCCGCGTTACCAAGGGCTGCTCAAGGACATCTTCCAGAACCACGTGGTGCCCGAGGACTTCAGCCTGTACCTGCACCGCCCCACCGCCACCGACCCGTCCATGGCACCCGCCGGTTGCGACGCCTTCTACGTGCTCAGCCCCGTGTCGCACCTGCAAAGCGGAACCGACTGGAAGGAAAAAGCCGAGTCGTACCGGCAGGCGATCGCGCAGGCGCTGGAGCGCACCGTCCTGCCCGACCTGCAGAAGCACATCGTGACGTCCCGGGTGACCACGCCGCTGGACTTCCAGGACCGTCTGCTGTCCTACCAGGGCGCAGCGTTCGGCATGGAGCCGCTGCTGCTGCAAAGCGCCTGGTTTCGCCCGCACAACCGCAGCGAGGACGTTGACGGCCTCTACATGGTAGGCGCCGGCACCCACCCCGGGGCCGGGGTGCCTGGCGTGCTGATGTCGGCCAAGACGCTGGAGATGGTGGTTCCGCAAGTCCATGCCTTCGCATGAATACGACGAGAAAAATGCCCATGTCAACTGCCCAAGGCCCGCACACCGACAGACCGGTGCCACAGTTCGACCTGTCCGCCTGCCGCGCGCTGATGCGCGGCGGCTCCAAGTCGTTCTTTGCCGCCTCCCTGCTGCTGCCGGCGCGCTTGCGCGCACCAGCCACCGCGCTGTATGCGTTTTGCCGCCTTGCGGATGACGCCATCGACACGGGCACCGACCCGCTGGCCGCCATGCGGGATCTGCAGACCCGCCTCGACGCCGTGTATGCCGGGCGGCCCGGCGAGCTGGACGCAGACCGCGCCCTGGCGCATGTGGTGCATCACTTCGACGTACCGCGTGCGTTGCTGGACGCGCTGCTCGAGGGTTTTCTCTGGGACGCGCAGGGGCGCTGCTACCACACGCTGGAAGAAGTGGAAGACTACGGAGCACGGGTCGCAGGGACGGTGGGGGCCATGATGGCGCTCATCATGGACACCCGCAACCCGACGGCCCTGGCCCGGGCCTGCGAGCTGGGTGTGGCGATGCAGCTGACCAATATCGCCCGCGACATCGGTGAGGATGCGCGCAACGGCCGTCTCTACATCCCGCGTGACTGGTTTGTGGCTGCCGGCATGGACGCCGATGCCTGGCTGCGCAAGCCGGTGTTCGACACCCGGATAGCCGGCTTCACCGCCCGCCTGCTCGCCCGGGCGAGCCAGCTGTACCGCCGCGGCGCCTATGGCGTCGGCGAGCTCCCCTGGGACTGCCGCCCCGCCATCCAGGCCGCGCGCCTGATCTACTCCGAGATCGGTTGCCAGCTGCAACGCGAGGGCTTGAACTCGGTCAACCACCGCACGGTCGTCTCCAAGCCGCGCAAGCTGTACCTGATCGCGCGCGCAACTGCCGTGGCGGTGAATGCGCCCTACCTGTCGCCGCGGGAGCTCGTCGCGCTGCCAGCCATCACCTTTCTGGTCGATGCCGTCGATACACGCCAACACGAAGAAGCCCTGACAGTGGGCGGCCCGGCCTGGAAAGTTCCCGAACGCAGCTTTGACCAGCGGGTCGAATGGGTGGTCGATCTGATCGGCCGACTGGAGCAGAAGGATCGGCCACGCTCTCACCTGGCAGCAGCCCGTGAAACTCCTTGAAGTCCTGGTGCTGCTGGTAGCTCTGGTGCTGTTCGTCTGGTGGCAGCTGCGCGATCTGGCGCAGGAGAAGAAGCGCCGTGAACAACGGAGTTCCGGGCAGCAAGCGCCCAGCCCGCAATCCCCGCCGCAGCCTGGCCAGAAGGAGTCTGTGTGAGCACCAATCTCAAGGTAGTCCACCTGCTTTGTGCCTGCCTGTTTCTGGGCAACGTCATCGTCAGTGGCGTGTGGGCAGCACTGGCCGAGCGCACCGGTCGTCACGAGATCATCAAGTTCAGCAACCGCATGGTGCTCCTCACCGATGTCCTGTTTACCGCCACCGGCGCGCTGGGTGTTGTCATCACCGGGCATCTGATGGCGGATCGTTTCGGTGGCGACACCGCGCACGGGTGGATCACCTGGTCCTACATGCTGTTCGGGCTGTCAGGGCTGATCTGGGCATGTGTCCTGGTTCCGATACAGCTCAGGCAACGGACCCTGCTGGCGCGTTTTGACTACATCACCGCCGACTACCTGCGCCTTTCGCGGGTCTGGCAGATCGCCGGCGCCGTGGCGACCATTCTTCCCCTGCCGATCATCTACCTGATGGTCACCAAGGTCAGCTGAGCATGCGCGTTTCGTCCACCTGACCGGCAGCCCATGTCGCTCGCTGGACTGGTTGTACTCATCACGGGCGCCGCATCCGGGATTGGCGCCGCCACCGCATCGGAATTGCATCGGCGTGGCGCCAAACCTGTGCTGGTCGATTGTGATGACATCCCCCTGCGTGAAGTGTCTGCCCGATGCGGCAATGCGCTGGCCTGCGTGGCGGACGTCACCAGCCTGAGCGCGATGGAGGGCGTTGTTGCAAGCACGTTGGAAAGACATGGCCGGATCGATGTGGTCTGGGCCAATGCGGGGATCGCGGCCTTCGGCCCGCTGGCCTACACCGACCCTGGCGCCTGGCGTCGTTGCCTGGACGTCAATGTCATGGGCGTATTCAACACGGTGCGCGCCGCTCTGCCTGCCGTCATGCGGCACAAAGGGTACGTTCTCATCAGCGCCTCGGTATCGAGTTTTGCCCATCCCCCCGCCATTTCCGCCTATGCCGCCAGCAAGGCGGCTGTCGAGGCCATGGGCAACGCCTGGAGAATCGAGCTCTGTCACCATGGTGTAGCGGTCGGCATGCTCCATGCAGGCTGGGTGAAGACGCCGCTGGTCACCGAGGGCGCGATGCATCCTGCGTTTCGCAGGCTTCGCGCCACCATGCCGGCGTTCCTCAACGCGGAGGTGACCGCCGAAATGGCCGCCGCCGCCATCACCCAGGGGATCTCGCAACGCAGGCGCACCATCTGGTTCCCGGGCTGGATACGCATGCTTCACTTCCTGCGCGCTTTCCTGCATACCCCGCTGGCGGAGCGTGAACTGCTGCGCGCGGCGCCGGAGATCGAGTCGATCTACCTGGAAGGACTGGCATCGGAGGGCGCCCTGGCCTCGACCTTCGGGCCGCGGGAACGCGAGCGCACCCTGGCCCGCCTGTCCGCCACCGAGAAGCGCTAAGGCTGTCGCGGCATGCGCCAGGGCAGCATCAGCCGCACCGGCAAGGACGCCACCCGTTGCGCATCCAGCGTCTCATGCACCGAGGTCACGACCTCCCCGTCCAGGGACGAGCGCAGGATGGAGCGCACGTAAAAGGGCGTGTCCTCCAGCGTGCTCTGCACTGTCGGCGCGACACCTGCTTCGCTGTGCATCGTGCGCGGTATGAGCCATTTGGAGCGCTGCACCGGCTGGCGCGCAGGCGCCTGGAATGGCGCAGCCTGCCCGTCGGCGCGAAACCGCTGCGCGATGACACGGCCCGCGCCACTGCGCGGACGCACGTCGTACACGACGGTGGTGTCGCCATTGGCCATGACCGCGCGTGACCAGTCCCAGGTATCGAAGGCCCGGTCCACGGGTTCGTCTCCTTCGTTGGAGTCCAGATAGGCATGCCCTTCCCACCGGGCGGCGGGCTGGCTCATCTCGACACTTACCCGGGAACACGGTCCGATCGGGCCCCAGCGGTGGCGCGCGTCGGCATCCAGCCCGGTCACGAAACGGCTCAGGCCCTGTGGCGTGACGGTCACACGGCCGCGCACGCGCCGCAGGATCGGCACATTGACTTCGTCGATATCGATGACCAGGGAGGTCCCGTCCCAGTGAACGCGGCTGGGGCCCACGACAAACGTGTCACGGCTTCGCCGAACATGGGTACGACCGCGCTCCGTCATCGTCCAGCGCCGGCCTGCAGCGCCGTACAAGGCAACATTGATGGCGCAGTGGTTCTCCGGGTCGGCCTGACCCGCGTTTCGTGCGCGGGCCCAGGCGTAGTACGGTGAAAACACACTGCCGACAAATGCAATGATCGACAGGCCATTCTGTCCGTCGTCGCTCAAGGCGTCGACATACCACCAGAGATAACCACCCGGCGCGACCGGCTGGTCGAATCGCGGTGCCCCATCAGCGTCGCGGCCGCCAGTCGACCCGACATGGCCGCCATCGGCACGCCCGGCCCGGGATGCGCGCTGCCCCCCGCCAGGTACAGACCCGGCAGCCGGGTCTGCGAGGACGGACGCTGGAACGCCGACATCCAGCCGTGGGTCGCCCGACCGTACAGCGCTCCGCCCGTTCCCGCAAACAGCTGGTTGAATCCGTGGGGCGTGGTCAGCGCCACCTGGTGCGGGAGTGGTTTCAGCTTCAAGCCGCATTGGCGCAGCAGCGCCAGGCTGTGGGTTTCGCATGCAAAGGTCTCCGATGAATCAAAGGGGCGGCTATCGCCATCCGGCGGCGCATTGACCAGGCACAACAGCCTTTCACATCCGGTGGGCTGCTGGGCGTCGTCGTTGCGGTCCTGCGCGCACACATACACCGTGCCCTGGCGCGGCAGGATGCGCTTGCGAAAGATGTCGTCAAATTCGCTGGCGTAATCGTTGTCGAAAAAAACATTGTGGCGCACCAGGGGGAATCCATCTGCGCGCGTATGCATGGACCATGTCAGTGCAGACAGCGAGCGCTCGGCCACTGGCACAGGCGGCACGGCGTGTCTGGCGGCGGCGCCGACCAAACCCTGCGCCAATGCAGACACGTCGCCGTTGAAGACCACCGCGTCGGCCGCCAGGCGCTCGCCACTGGCCAGCAACACACCGCTGGCCCTGCCTGCCTGCACATCGATCGCCTTGCAGGCCGTGCCATACCGGATCTGCACGCCCTTGCGCTGCGCAAGATCCGCCAGGGCGACGGCCACGGCGTGCATGCCGCCCCGGACAGACCACACGCCGTCCAGCTCCACCTGCGCGACGAGCATCAGCGTGGCCGGCGCCAACCAGGGAGACGAGCCGCAGTAGGTGGCATAACGCGCGAACAACTGCTGCAGTCGGGGATCATGGAACTGTTTGCCCAATGCGCCCCACATCGTCGCAAACGGCCCCAGGCCCATCAGAGTGCCCAAGCCCCGCGGACCGAGGTCGCGCGCGATGCTGGTGAGCGTTGGCCGCTGTGAGCGGATGTAGGGCCCTTCCAGCGTGCGGTAAAGGGCGCGGCTCTGTGCGCAGAATGCCACAAACCGC
>JBIKTP010000586.1:0-2847 GCA_044348035.1 Burkholderiaceae bacterium | reverse complement strand
GATGACGGGCGTGGATTGAAACACGCCGAAGGTGGCGGCCACCGCTGCGGCCTTGTCGGTTCGCCCGTAAGTGATGACGGGCGTGGATTGAAACATCGGCACCGTAGTCGCCAACATCGCCCTGGGCCTGGGTTCTCCCGTCAGTGATGACGGGCGTGGATTGAAACATGGAGCCCAAAGCCAAAACGGTCAACGCCTTCCGGTTCGCCCGTCAGTGATGACGGGCGTGGATTGAAACCGTGCAGCTCGTTGCGGTGCACGAAAATCCTGTCGGTTCAGCTGGGATTTAATCGTGTTGGATTCGCCGCAATTGGCGGTCGGCCTGGTCCAGCGCTTGAAAAAGGGGGCTTCGGGAACTTCGACCTGTACGTCCGGCGCGCGCAACTACCGCACGGACCGCCTGGACCTGAGCGGCAAGAGTTCCTGCAATACGGGCAAGGGCTTGAACTCCGGGTCCTTGTGCAACAAGACCGCGCCCTGCTCTGCCGCACAGGCCGCGATCCATGCGTCTGCAATCGATAGCGGGAACAGGGCCTTGAACTCGGCGGACTTGATCAGCAGCGGTTCACTCTGGGACACCCACTCGATCGGAAGTGCCAGGCATTGCCGGTAGGCCAGTTGACCCGCGGCCTTGTCTTCATCCTTCCATACGCGGTAATGAATTTCCATCAGGGTGATGAAGCAGCCGAAGCATTTGGCGGAGCCGGCACCGGCAAGGCGCAATACTTCGGCGACGCGGTCGGCGCCTGCCTCGTTGTCCCGCAAGGTCAACAGGGCCGAGGTATCCAGCAGGTATCGCGTCATTCCCGCGCGGCGTCCTGTTTGCGTCCGGCAAGCAGACGGGCAGTAGCGCCGCCCTTGCCTTGTCCCCTGAAGGCGTCTATCGGGTTGGACCGCACCGGCACCACACGGATGGCGCCCTCGTCCAGAATCCACTCCAGTCGATCTGCAGGACCGAGATGGAGCTTGTTCCGGATGGCAGCAGGCACAACAGTCTGGCCTCTGGCAGTGATGGTGCTTTGCATGAAAAACCAGCCTTTCTTGAATTACTTGCTTTGCTTCAGTGTAATTCAACAGTGCGCCAGCCATCAAGCACACCGCGCGGCCTCCGGCATGTCTTTGCCTTGTGGCGGCCGGCGGCTGCCAGTGTCACTCCGGTTCAGGCTACCCCAGGCGTACGGTGACCTCCAGGCCTGGCCCGGCATTTCGCAGGGCGAAGGTCCCGCCATGGGCCTGTGCGACCAGCTTGCACAGGTACAGGCCCAGGCCCACGCCGCCCTGGGTGCGGGACCGTGCGCTGTCCGGGCGGAAGAAGGGTTCGGCCAGGTGCGGCAACTGCGCCTCCGGCACGCCGGGGCCATGGTCGCGCACCGTGATGCGGATGCCGGCGCCGTCGGGCTGCAGATGCAGCTCGGGCGGCTGCGCTGCACCGGCGCCGTGGCGCAGCGCGTTGTCGAGCAGGTTGCGCAGCAGCAGGCGCATGCGTGTCGGGTCCAGCGACAGGCTGGGCAGGCCCGCGGCAGCATGGAGCAGCACCGGGGCCGCGTCGGGATGGCGGCCCTTGAGCTCGGCGATGACTTCGCGCGCCAGCGCCGGCAGGACCACGGGCTCGCGGTGCAGCGCGGCGTGGCGGGCGGCGAGGCGCTCGCTTTCGAGCAGGTCGGTGATCAGGCCGGCCATCTCCTGCAGGTCGCGCAGCAGCGCGTCGCGCTGCGGTGTGACCTCGGGGGTCTCGGGCAGAAGTTCGGTGTTCAGGCGGGCGCGGGTCAGCGGGCTGCGCAGCTCGTGGCTGATGGCCAGCAGCAGCGCGCGCTTGGCATCGAGCATCTCGCGGATGTCCTGCCCCATGGTGTTGATGGTGCCGGCGAGCTGGCCGAGCTCGTCGGGCCGGGTGGGGCGCCGCACCGGGATGGGCTGGCTGAAGTCACCCAGGCCGAAGCGCCGCGCGCCCGCGCCGATGGCGTCCAGCGGCCGCAGCAGGTGGCGCAGGTACAGGAAGGCCAGCAGCGTGAGCAGCAGCAGGGCTGTCAGGGTGTAGCCGATCAGGTTCGTCTGTCGGTCGAAGGCCTGTTCGTTGATGCCGATGCTGATCTGGTGGCCGTCGGCGGTGCTGCGCGTCAACAGGCGCTGCCAGTCCTTGTCGCCGCCCCAGCGCTCCCTGTCCCGGTGGACATCGTCCCCGGGCCTGTCCGACGCCGTCTCCTCGCCGTCGCGCGGCGGGTGCGAGCGCCATTGCACCTGCGGGCCCTGGATGCTGATGGTCAGCGGCAGGCGCTGGGTGATGGCGCTGGCGCGTGCCACGCTGGGCGTGCCACCGGCCGCGACGTCGGCGACCAGGCGGTCGACATAGTCCATCAGCAGTGGCCGGGCCGCTTCGCGCCAGCCCACAGAGAAGGCGCGCTGTGCCCCGCTGATGAAGGTGACGGCCATGGCCAGCGCGAGCAGCAGGAACACCAGCAGCAGGCGCAGCTTGATCGAATGGCCCAGTGCATGGCGCATGCGGCGGTGCCAGAGCCCAGCGCCCCTGGCAGCATCGTCGGGCGGGCGCGCCTGGCTCATGGGCTCGTCCTGCGCAGGGCCAGCGCGTACCCCGCATTGCGCAGGGTCTTGATGCAGTCCAGCGGTTCGAGCTTCCTGCGCAGGCGGCTGACGACGATGTCCACCGCGCGGGTGTAGAGCTCGGCCTCGTGCCCGCGCAGGTGGTTGAGGATGTCGTCGCGGCTGTACACCTTGCCAGGCTCGGCGGCCAGCAGGTGCAGCAGTTCGAATTCGGTGCCGGTGAGCGTGACCGGCTGGCCCTGGCGCTCGACGCTTCTGCGCGCCGGGTCGATGCTCAGGCCTTCGAAC
>JBIKTP010000585.1:0-2848 GCA_044348035.1 Burkholderiaceae bacterium | reverse complement strand
TGACCATCATGGAAGGCGACCTTGACGACGTCGTGCAGGCATTGCAGGCGGCGCAAGCTGCCGAACAACTGGCGGCCCTGGAAGTGGGTGCCGTCGCGTGAGCTCCACCATCCGTCGCACCAGGGTGTTCCGTTGACCACGGTCGACACCGCACTGTCGGCTGCGGCGAACGCGGGTCTTGCCCGGCTCGACAGCCAGTTGCTGCTGCTGCATGCCTGGGGCCAGGCGCCGCAGTCCGCAGGCGCACTGCGCGCCTGGCTGCTCGCCCATGGTGACGACGCCTTGCCACCGGAGGTGCAGGTACGCTTCGAGGGCCTGGTCCAGCGCCGCTCCTCGGGCGAGCCGTTGGCCTACCTGACCGGTCACAAGGAGTTCTTCGGGCTGGCGCTGGCCGTCGACGCACGGGTCCTCATTCCCCGGCCGGACACCGAACTGCTGGTCAGCTGGGCCCTGGAGGTGCTGGCAGGCCCCTGGGCAACCGCGCCCCAGCGCTCTCCATCGGTGCTGGACCTGGGCACCGGCAGCGGCGCCGTGGCCCTCGCGATCAAGCACGGTCAGCCCCAGGCCCAGGTCGATGCCGTCGATGCGAGCGCAGATGCAGTGGCGGTTGCCGAGTCGAATGCACGCGCGCTCGGTCTGCAGGTGCGCTTTCTTGTCGGCGACTGGCTGCAGCCTGTCCGCGGACGTTACGACTGCATCGTGAGCAATCCTCCCTATGTGGCGGATGCCGATCCGCACCTGCCTGCACTGCGCCACGAGCCGCTGCAGGCGCTGGTGGCAGGCCCGGACGGATTGCAGGACATCCGCACCATCACGGCTGCCGCCGCCAATCACCTGCACCCGGGTGGCAGCCTGCTGGTGGAGCACGGCTACGACCAGGGGCCGGCCGTCCGAAGCCTGCTCGCCCACGCAGGATTCACGGAGATCACGACACGCCGCGACCTCGCAGGCCATGAACGCTGCACTGGCGGCAGGGTCATTCGCAACGCCTTGCCCCCATTGGTGAAATAATCCTGCCACCCAAGTTCCCCACAGGAGAAAGATCCATGAGTGACACGCAGCAGCGCATCGACGCGCTGGTCAAATCCAACGAAGTCCTGCTCTTCATGAAAGGCAATGCGAGTTTTCCGCAATGCGGTTTTTCCGGGCGCGCCATCCAGATCCTGAAAGCCTGCGGTGTCGAGCCTCGCGCCATCAAGACAGTCAACGTGCTGGAAGACGCGGAAATCCGTGCCGGCATCAAGGACTACAGCAACTGGCCGACGATTCCACAGCTCTATGTCAAGGGCGAGTTCGTGGGCGGCTCGGACATCATGATGGAAATGTACGAAAAGGGCGAACTCCAGCAGATGCTGGGCGCCCAGAGCTGACACGCCGTGCTTCGGTCCAGGCCACGCTTGCGTGGCCTTTTTTTTGTGTACTGCGACAACCGCCCCGCATTTGCGTCGGCAATTCACTTTGACGGAAGACAGGTTTGTGATTGAATGAACCGGTCATCAGCCGTCAAGGAGGTCGCCATGCTCGAACGCAAGTCCGTCAGCCCGTCTTCTGCCTTTGTGCTGCCAGTGGCACAGATGCGCCGGGTGTTCCAGCCTGATGACGTGGAGCGTCGCCTGGCCAAGTTGCCCGAACGTGACCATGACCACTTGCGTGCCACCTACGAACGCATGCTGGAGCGCGGTCCGCAGCGCTTCCAGGTGAAGCCGGCGGGCGTTCCCGACATGCAGTCCCTCTACGATACGCTGCCCAATTTCACCGACGTGCTGGACGACGTGAAGCGCCATGTGGCGCTGTCCCAGGACAGCCGGGACGGCCTGGAGGTCACGCCGATGCTGCTGCTGGGCCCGCCCGGCATCGGCAAGACGCACTTTGCCCGCAAGCTCGCGGAGCTGCTGGGCACCGGGATGTCGCTGGTGTCCATGGGCTCCATGACGGCCGGCTGGCTGCTCTCCGGCGCCTCCTCCCAGTGGAAGGGCGCCAAACCCGGCAAGGTGTTTGAAGCACTGATCGAGGGCGAGTACGCCAACCCGGTCATCGTGCTGGACGAGATCGACAAGGCGAGTTCCGATGCCCAGTACGACCCACTCGGCGCCCTGTACAACCTGCTGGAGCACGACATCGCCCGCAGTTTCACCGACGAATTCGCCGAGGTGGCCATCGATGCCAGCCAGGTCGTCTGGATCACCACCGCCAATGACGAGAGCTGCATTCCCGAGCCCATCCTGAACCGCATGAATGTATTTGCGGTGGACCCTCCGTCGGCCGAGGCCGCCCGCCAGATTGCCGCAGCCCTCTACCGCTCGATCCGTGCCGGGCACCATTGGGGGGAACGTTTCGCGCCGGAGCCAGAGGACGACATCCTCGACGTGCTGACCGAGATGCCTCCGCGCGAGATGCGGCGCGCCCTGATGACAGGCTACGGCAATGCACGCCTGGCCCACCGTAGCGTGGTGCTGGCCGTCGACCTGCCCAGGAGCGCGACTCGCAAGGCAGGGATCGGGTTCATCCAGTAGCCGGGCGGGCGCCCGCAGAAGGTCAGCCGGGATCGAACGCCCACTGCCGCGAGGCAGCCATGACCGCGTCCGGGTAGGGTGAACGCCCGCGTGAGCCGTTGTAGCGGCCCAGCGCCATGAAGAGGTTGCCATTCTCGCGATCAAGATAGTGGCGCAGGATGACGCAACCGAAACGCAGGTTGGTCTGCATGTGAAACAGCCGCGACGCATCGCCGTCACCAATCACCCGCGTCCAGAAGGGCATGACCTGCATGTAGCCGCGTGCGCCGACACTTGAAATGGCCCACCTGCGGAACGCGCTCTCGACTTGGATCAGACCGAGCACCAGAGTGGTA
>JBIKTP010000584.1:0-2849 GCA_044348035.1 Burkholderiaceae bacterium | reverse complement strand
GGACAGCCTGGTCGTGCCGGGCGTGGGCAAGCTGCTGCGCCGGGTGATGCGCAACCTGCTGGAGAACGCCCGCCGGCATGCTGCAGGCGCTCCCACGCTGTCGCTGCATGCCGGTCCGCAATCCGCGGTGCTCACGGTGCGTGACCAGGGCCCCGGTGTGCCGCCCGCCTACCGGGAGAAGATCTTCCAGCCCTTTTTCCGGCTTCCCGGAGCCAGCGAAAGCGACGGCGGCGTCGGCCTGGGCCTGGCGCTGGTGCAGTCGATCGTCGAGCGCCACGGCGGCACGGTACGCTGCGACAGTGGTCCGGCCGGGGGGGCCTGTTTTGTGGTGACGCTGCCACGCAGGGCAGGCAGCAGCGCCTGAAACCGCCCGCAAGACGCCAACTATTTCCGGTTCTGGCGGAATTGTTGCGCTGCGGTACCCTTGCCCGTATCGCGCACGCCCCCGCGTTGGCTATATTCGCGCCAACTGCTGTCACAGTGAACGCCCGGGCTTGCAACAAAGCCGCCACAGGGAATCGGCCGATCTCCAACGACGTCCTTCCAGGGACGTTTCCAAGCCACCTCCGGGTGGCTTTTTTTTACCCCCGAGCGGCGTGCAGCCTGTCTGCCAACAAAAAAGGCCGCTCCAGGGAGAGGCCTTTTTTGCCGGGTACAAGCGGGACTCAGTGGTGGCTGTCGAAATGCTCGCCGTCCTTCAACCGGTAGACCGTCCCGCAATACGGGCAGCGCGCTTCACCGGTGCGGGCCACGTCCAGGTAGACCTTGGGGTGGCTGTTCCAGATCTTCATGTCGGCCTGGGGGCTGGGGCAGAACACGCCGCCCTGCAGGTTGAGGTCCTTGGCCAGCAGTTCCACATGCGACTTCGCCATGCTCAGACCTTCGTCAGCCAGTGGGCGTATTTCGGGTTGCGGCCGTTCACGATGTCGAAGAAGGCTGTCTGGATCTTCTCGGTGATCGGCCCGCGGGAACCCTTGCCCAGCGTGATGCGGTCGAGTTCGCGGATCGGGGTCACCTCGGCAGCGGTGCCGGTGAAGAAGGCCTCGTCGGAGATGTAGACCTCGTCGCGGGTGATGCGTTTTTGCACCAGCTCCAGGCCGAGGTCCTTGCAGATGTGCATGACGGTGTTGCGGGTGATGCCGTTGAGCGCGCCGGCCGACAGGTCGGGGGTGTAGACAACGCCGTCCTTGACGACGAACAGGTTCTCGCCGGCGCCCTCGGAGACAAAGCCGCTGGAGTCCAGCAACATGGCCTCGTCGTAACCGTCCTCCGTGGCCTCCATGTTGGCCAGGATCGAGTTGGTGTAGTTGCTGACCGCCTTGGCCTGCGTCATCGTGATGTTGACATGGTGGCGGGTGTAGCTGGAGATCTTCACGCGTATGCCATTCTTCAGGCCGTCCTCGCCCAGGTAGGCGCCCCAGGCCCAGGCCGCCACCATCAGGTGGATCTGGTTGCCCTTGGGGCTCACGCCCAGCTTCTGCGAGCCGATCCAGGTGAGCGGGCGCAGGTAGCAGCTCTCGAGCTTGTTGGCGCGCACCACCTCGCATTGCGCCGCCATGACTTCCTCGTGGGTGAAGGGAATCTGCATGCGCAGGATCTTGGCGCTGTTGAACAGCCGCTCGGTGTGCTCCTTCAGGCGGAAGATGGCCGTGCCCTGGGCGGTGTTGTAGGCGCGCACGCCCTCGAAAGCGCCGCAGCCGTAGTGCAGGGTGTGGGTCAGCACATGGATCTTGGCATCGCGCCAGTCGACCAGCTGGCCGTCCATCCAGATCTTTCCATCGCGGTCGGCCATTGAAGGGGGGAGGGCAGTCATGGTGTGTCCTTGTTGTGGGGATAAGGAAATCGGCAAAACGCCTGATTCTATGGAAACGGGAATTGGACACCCCCGAAAGGCAGCGCGGCCCCTTCGCTGCTATGCTGAAAGTGGCTGGCGGGCACCGGGCCTGCCGACAACCCCACAGCGCACCATGCACCACATCTACCAGTACTTTTTCCGCGGCCTGCTCACCTTCCTGCCCCTGGCTGCGACAGCGTACGTGCTGGTGCTCTTCGTGACCTGGATCGAGCGCATCGCCATGTCCATGGTCCGGCCGCTGGTCGGCGACTTCTACCTGCCGGGCCTGGGCATCCTGCTGGGCGGCGGGCTGATCCTCGGCCTGGGTTTCCTGGTATCGCGCCCCTCTGCGGCGCGGCTGCTGTCGCTGGTCGAGCTGCCGTTCACCAATCTGCCGGTGGTCAAGAGCATCTATTCGTCGCTGAAGAGCTTTGCGGACTACTTCGCGCCGCACGAGAGGGACGCGCAACAGGTCGTGCTGCTGCGCATGCCGCAGGGCGGGCTGTCGATCGTGGGACTGGTCACGCGCCAATCGATGCAGGGCCTGCCGCGCGGTCTGGGCGAGCTGGAGGACCAGGTGGCGGTCTACCTGCCGATGGGCTACATGATCGGCGGCTACACCGTGTTTGTTCCCCGCAGCTGGACCACACCGATCGACATGACCGTGGAAGAGGCGATGCGGTCGGCGCTGGTCGCCTTCATGGCGTCCAATCGGGCTGCCAAGGACGGCGACCCGGGAAATGCCCCCGGCCCCTCGCCCTGATCCACGCGCCCGGGCGGTCGTGCCGGCGCAGGCCGCCTACGCCACGGGCTCTTGTGCCGGGGGGCGTTCCAGCCGCCATGCACGCAGCTTGCCGCCAGTGAATTCGCAGGTCACATGCGACTGCGAGCCGTCGGTCCAGCGAAAAACCTCCGGCTGCACGTCCTTGGGCGACAGCTGCTCGCCCAGCGCGCGGGTCATGGCCACCACATGCAGCAGGGTCGCGCCCGGGCGCAACTTGGCATTGAGCATGAC
>JBIKTP010000583.1:0-2853 GCA_044348035.1 Burkholderiaceae bacterium | reverse complement strand
AAAGGGCCGCAGGTCGCCAATGGGTGTGCGCAAGCTGCCGCAGCTCGATGCTGGCGCGGGCCTGCGCCGCCTCGGCCGTGGTCCACTGCAGCAGGTGGCGTCTGCTGACCAGCAGGCGGTAGAGAGCGCGCACCACGGCATCCAGGGCCATCAGGGCATGGCTGGCCAGCAACGCCAGATGCCAGGCCGCTCCACCCGCCACACGCAGCAGATCCAGCCCGGCCTGCCGGAAGAAATGGCGCTTGGCGATATCGTCGCGGCTGGGCGCGAAACCGGCGGTGGCGCCCAGCAGCGGCCCGGACGCGAAGGCGGCCAGCGCCAGCGCCAGCGCGGCCCAGGGCGACACTCCCGTGCCGGCCAGCGCCAGCACCAGCAAGGCCAGCGAGGCCGGCGGCACCAGCGAACGGCGCAGGTTGTCGAACATCTTCCAGCGGTTGATCGCCGGCATGGGATAACGCCACGGCCGCAACAGGAACGGCAACAACTGCCAGTCGCCACGCATCCAGCGGTGCTGGCGCGACGCGGCCACATCGGCATGTGCGGGCGCCTCCTCGATCAGCGTGACGTCGGTGACGGCGGCACAACGGGCCAGCGAGCCTTCGAGCAGGTCGTGGCTGAGCACCTGCCCTGTCGGCAGGCGCCCATGCAGCACTGCCTGCACGGCGTGGACCTGCAGCAGACCCTTGCCGCTGAAGGTGCCCTCGCCAAACAGGTCCTGGTAGACCTCGGACGTGGCTGCGCTGTAGGGGTCGTTCCCGCACTGACCCGCGAACAGCCAGTGGAACAGGGTGCGATGATCCCCCTGGGGCAGCGGCGTCACCAGCCGCGGCTGCAGGATGCCGTAGCCGGAGACGACACGGCGCCCGGCCGGATCGAGCCGTGGCTGGTTGTCCGGATGCGCTGCCACACCGACCAGCTCGCGCAGCTGGCCGGGCGGCAGGCAGGTGTCGCTGTCCAATGTCAGAAGCAGTTGCGTGTGCGGGGCCATGCGCGAGGCAGCCCCGAGATCCAGGAAGGGGCCCCGCGTGCCGGTGGCCAGCGCCTGCACCAGCGCTTCGAGCTTGCCGCGCTTGCGCTCCTCGCCGATCCAGCAGCCCTCCGAGCGCGAGAAACTGCGCGCGCGGTGCAGCACCAGGAAACGCGGAGCCTCGCCCTCCAGGGGGTACCGCGCATTGAGCGCATCGATCTGTGCCACCGCCTGCGCCAGTGCGGCGGCGTCACCCGCCACCCGTTCCGTGGGTGCATCCAGCCAGTCGCTGAGCAGCGCGAACTGGGTATGGGCCTCCGGGTTGGCGAGGTAATGCAACTGCAGCCGGTGCGCGAGGCGTGCCGTCGCCGCCGCTCCCGTGAGCATTGCCGGAATCACCACCATCACCCGGTGCCCGGCGGACAGTCCCTCGGCCAGGGCCAGTCGCGGCAGATGGCTCGGCGGCACCATTTCACTGATCAGGCGGTTGATCACGGCCACCACCGCTTCGGACGCGGGAAAAACGGCCAGCAGCGCCAGAACGGTCAGCAGCCAGAGCGGGGGGGCAGCCTGCACCGTCGCCGCATGGCCCGGGGGCAGCACCCAGGCCAGAAGCACCGCGGTACCCGTCAGCAGGGCCAGCAGGTACAGCGGCAGGCGCAGCCAGCGGCCTGCAAGCAGGCGGCTCCACAGCACAGGCGCATGAATCCCGAGGTCGCGCAGCAAGGCGGAGCGCCCGGGGCCCTGCAGCCAGTGCCCGGCCCGGGTGCCGGAACCACTGTCCGTGCGCATGCGGACCAACAGGCACTGCCCCACCGCCACTTCTCCGCTGCCGGAACGTCGCGCCAGCGCCTCGATCCGGTGCAGGGTCTGGTCGCGGGTCATGCGGTCCTCGGCGGCGAACAGCTCCGAGCCAAGCATCAGACGCATCAGGGTGCTGGTGCGCGCGATGATGTCGGCCCAGTCGGCATCACCCACCACGCGCAAGGACGTCACGGCATTGCTGACACTGAGGTTGTCGGCCGCCTGCTCGGCAGGCAAACGGGCCTGCACCGCGGCCAGGTCGGGAAGCGCGTGCAGCAGCCAGCCATTCCAGGCCACGGCGTCGAGCGCCTCGATTCCGGCGGCGCGGTCCTGCAGCCGCAGCGCCATCTGGCCCACGAAGGCATCGCCGACCCCCCTGTGTCGCAGCAGAACCAGCAGGCGGTCCAGCACGGCGGGCGTGTACTCGCCCAGGCGGTCACACACCTGGTTGGCCACCTCGCGCGCGGCCTTGTTCGTGGCCACACGCTCCGCCAGCCGGCGCAGACTCTCCACAAGCACCACCCGCAGCACGGTCGGCAAGGCCCAGAGTTCACTGAGTCCGAGTTCACGCGTCTCCTGATAGGCCCCGAGAAAATGCACCAGCAGTTCCTCATCGAAGGCGCCATCGGTGTGGGCCACGAACGCCCAGGCGATGCCGTAGACCCGCGGCAGGCCAGCCAGGGGAGCATCCTGCAAGGTGGGCAACTGGCGAAAATAGCCGCGCGGCAGGTCCGCATGAATGGCGCGCACCTGCGCATCGATCAGGTGGAAGTTGTCCAGCAGCCACTCGGCGGCCGGGCTGACGTCATAGCCGGTACCGGCGTGCGCGCCGATGTAGTTGCGGGCTTCCCGCAACACCTGCACATTGCCGCGCAGGCGGGGGGAAAAGCTGGCGCCGCGCAGCAGCGGGCGTTCGGCCCGGTGGGTGTCGCCCAGGCTGCGACCGTGCTGCGCGAAACGCTGCCGCCCGAATATCTCGGACCGGATCGGCGGCTCGACCGCTCCGCGGTCGGCCGCGAGCATGGCGCACACGCCCGGCGGCGCGTCCGGCACCAGGCGCAACAGGGCGTCGGTGCGCATGC
>JBIKTP010000582.1:0-2855 GCA_044348035.1 Burkholderiaceae bacterium | reverse complement strand
TGCATGCTGGTGGTCAGGGCGCCGACCTCGAACAGGGCCACGATGGTTCCGACACCCTTGTTGGGCAGGCTCCGGATCAGCCGCGATGTCGCCAGCCTGGACGCGTAGGATTCGACATCGACCACCACCGGCTTGAGTCCGGCGGCCTCGGCCAGCCCCTGGATGTCCTGCACCTTTTCTCGCCGGGAGGCCGCAATCAACACGTCGAGGTCGCCCACCGACGAGGTGCTGGGGCCCACGACGCAGAAATCGAGACTGACCTCGTCCAGCGGAAAGGGGATGTACTGGTTGGCCTCGGCTTCGACCTGCAATTCAAGTTCCTGGTCGCTGAGGCCGCCGGGCAACACGATGCGCTTGGTGATCACCGCCGACGGCGGCAATGCCATTGCGACATTGCGCGTCTTGGTGCCGCTCTTCTTGACGAGCCGGCGGACGGCCTCGGCAACCTCGTCGAACTTCTCGACATTGCCATCGGTGATCCAGCCCCGCTCAAGTGGCTCGATCGCACAGCGTTCGAGCACCAGATTCCCTGCCTTGTCACGCCCGAGCTCGACCAGCTTCACGCTGGACGAACTGATGTCCAGACCCAGCAAAGGTGCAGGCTGACGACTCAACAACGACCCCAAAGAGATCAAGACAATCCCCTGAAACAGGCCGATACAAGATCGGCAAAACTTAAGATTTCACTTGAATGCTATCAGTAAGCTCCTTGTCCCGCAAAGGTTTTTCCCCATTTTGCGGCTCTTGAGCGTTGCCAAAAGCAGACGTTTCCCCGTGTATTCGAAGACTAGCAGGAAAACTGCATGCAGCCACACGGCTACCATTGCCACTGATCTGGACTGCCTTGACTATTTGGCTCGGGTGGCGTTTTCATAATGCTGACGCGCCCTTACTTTGGTTCTATGCCCCGAAATCAAACCCCGCCCGGCCCCGGGAACGCGTCGGATTCCGCCGGCGGCCACAAGGCCACGGGAACCGCACTGTGGCTGCGTGTGGCCTATGGAGCCGTGGGGCTGCTGGTGGCCGGCGCGATGTCGCTGGCCATGGTGATCGCCATCGCACTGGCGATGGCATATCCGAATCTGCCTGACATCTCGGAGCTTTCCGACTACCGGCCCATCCTGCCTCTGCGGGTGTACTCGAGCGACGGCCTGCTGCTGGGCGAGTTCGGCGAGGAGCGACGCAACCTGACCCGGCTCAAGGATATTCCCAAGGTGATGACCGATGCGGTCCTGGCAGGCGAGGATGCCCGCTTCTACGAACACGGCGGCGTCGATTACAAGGGCATGGTGCGCGCCGGGCTGGCCAATCTGGGCAACTTCAGGAGCCAGGGCGCGTCCACGATCACGATGCAGGTGGCGCGCAATGTCTACCTGTCCTCGGAAAAGACCTACATGCGCAAGATCTACGAGGTGCTGCTGACCTTCAAGATGGAGCACCTGCTCACCAAGGACCAGATTCTGGAGATCTACATGAACCAGATCTTCCTGGGTCAGCGCGCCTACGGCTTCGCGGCCGCGAGCGAGGCCTACTTCGACAAGCCCCTGAAGAACATCACGATCGCCGAGGCAGCGATGCTGGCGGGCCTGCCCAAGGCACCGGGCACCAACAACCCGATCCGCAACCCCAAGCGGGCCCGTGCCCGCCAGTTGTACATCCTGGACCGGATGGAAGAAAACGGCTTCATCACGGCCCGGCAGGCGCAGGAGGCCCGCCAGGAAAAGCTCAAGCTCAAGACAGGGCCGGATGCCCAGCGCGTGCATGCCGAATACATCGCGGAAACCGTGCGCCAGCTGATGTTCGCGCAATATGGCAACGAAACCTATACCCGGGGGTTGAACGTCCACACGACGATCAAGTCCAGCGACCAGGAAGCCGCCTACCGGGCCTTGCGCCGCGGCATCATGGACTTCGAACGGCGCCAGGTCTACCGGGGCCCGGAGAAGTTCATTGCCCTGCCCGACACGCAGCAGGACATGGAGGACGCCATCGACGCCGTGCTGGACGAACATCCGGACAACGGCGACGTGATGTCGGCAGTGGTGCTGGAGGCCAGCCCGAAGCTGATCCGGGCCGTGCGGCAGAACGCAGAGACACTGGAAATCACCGGCGAAGGCCTCAAGGCCGCCCAGTCAGGCCTCAGCGACAAGGCGCAGCCCAACATCCGCATCCGCCGTGGCGCGGTGATCCGGGTGGCAAAGACCTCGAAAGGCACCTGGGAAATCACCCAGTTGCCAGAGGTCGAGGGCGCGTTCGTCGCCATCGACCCCGCCAGTGGCGCCATCCGGGCGCTGGTCGGCGGGTTCGACTACGACAAGAACAAGTTCAACCATGTCACACAGGCCTGGCGCCAGCCCGGATCGAGCTTCAAGCCCTTCATCTACTCGGCGGCCCTGGAGAAGGGTTTCACGCCCTCCACACTCATCAACGACTCCGCGCTGTTCTTCGACGCCGACGTGACGGGTGGGCAGCCCTGGGAGCCGAAGAACTACGACGGCAAGTTCGACGGGCCGATGAGCATGCGCACGGCGCTGGCACGCTCGAAGAACATGGTCTCGATACGCATCCTGCAGGCCATCGGGCCGCAGTACGCCCGCGACTGGGTCACGCGCTTTGGCTTTGACGAAGAAAAGCACCTGCCCTACCTGACCATGGCATTGGGCGCGGGCTCGGTCACGCCGATGCAGATGGCAACCGCCTATGCGGTGTTCGCGAATGGCGGCTACCGGGTCAACCCCTGGATCATCGCCAAGGTGACGGAACAGTCCGGCCGCACCCTCCTGGAAACCCGGCCATTGCCGCTGGACGAGTCGATGCGTGCGATCGACGCCCGCAACGCATTCATCATGAACAGC
>JBIKTP010000581.1:0-2867 GCA_044348035.1 Burkholderiaceae bacterium | reverse complement strand
ACCAGGCAGCCGGCAGTCGCACCGGGCGCATCCCGGAAGGCCTTGGCAATGATCTCGGGCCCGATTCCGGCGGGGTCGCCCAGGGTGATCGCAATCGGCTTGTCCATGCCAGACTCAGGCCGGGTTGTCGATGTCGATGAACCGGTGCGACAGCCCGAACCGTGCCGCCACATGCGCGCCCACGGCCTGCACGCCATACCGTTCGCTGGCGTGGTGGCCGCAGGCCAGGAAGGCCACGCCGCACTCGCGCGCGTAATGCGCCTGCGGCTCGGAGATCTCGCCGGTGATGAAGGCGTCCGCACCCGCCTCGATGGCCGATTCGAAATAGCCTTGCGCGCCGCCGGTGCACCACGCGATGCGCCGCACCGGTCGCGGTGCCGGATCGACGATGGTCACCGCACGCCCGAGCGCCTTTTCGATGCTGCGCCCCAGCGCAGCAGCATCGGCGTGCACGCTGCCGTCGGCGCAGCCGCCCAGGAAACCCAGCTCCTGCTCGCCGAATCGCGCTTCGGCCACCAGGCCCAGGACGCGCGCGAGCTGCGCGTTGTTGCCCAGCTCCGGGTGGGCATCCAGGGGCAGGTGATAGGCCAGCAGATTGATGTCGTGCGTCAGCAGCAGGCCCAGGCGCTGGCGCATCCAGCCGGTCACACGCCCGTCCTGACCCCGCCAGAACAGCCCGTGGTGGACGAGCAGCGTGTCCGCACCGGAGGCGATGGCCGCCTCGATCAGGGCGCGGCTGGCCGTCACGCCGCTCACGAGATGGCGGACCTCGCGCCGGCCCTCGACCTGCAGGCCGTTGGGCCCGTAGTCCTTGAAACGCGCAGGCTCCAGCAGGGCGTCGAGGGTCTGCACAAGCTCGGATCGGTCGGTCATGGTGGCTTGCCTGGGGGTGGTTGCACGGAGCCGGCCCGTTCAGAAGGGCCAGCGGGGGTGATTGTGAGGGCATCGGCCTGCAGGCTGCTGTCGCAGCCCGTCCCCGCCGCAATCCAGCGCGGCGCCAGGCCTTGCAGCACACGGGCCAGCCACGGCGCCAGGGGGTGGGCTCTTGCCGGCAGAAGATGCTGCATGCGCTGCGCCGAGCCGGACATCAGCCCGCAGCGATAGGCCCCGACTTCTGGCTCCCACTGCAGGGCATCACAGGCGCCGTGCCGACGCCGTGACACCACCATGCCCACGGGGCACGGTGCCACCAGGCAGCAGATGCCGCATCCGTTGCAAGGCGCACCCATCGCCGGCTTGGGCGGCGCCTGCGGTTCGACATGGAGGGTCCACTGCTTGGTGTGCATGAAGGGGTCTTGCACCGCACTTTACCTTGCGAAAGGCCCCTCAGAGCCCCATGTCCCTCTGACAGGGCGCTCCATCGGTGCGGACCCGGCACCTACAATTTGCCCCATGAAACGTCTCTGGCTGCTTTTCTCGCAAACCGCCACGGTGCTGCTGGCGGCGTACTTCGTGGTTGCCACGCTCAAGCCGGGGTGGCTGGGTGTGGCTGGCGGCCTGCGCGGGGGGGTCGCGCTGATCGAGGCACCGGCAGCGGCACCCGGTTCGGTGCCGCCGGGCAGCCTGCGGCTGGCGGCCCAGACGGCGGCCTCGGCGGTGGTGAGCATCAACACCAGCAAGACCGCCCGGCCCGGGCCACACAGCAGCGAGCCATGGTTCCGGTTTTTCTTCGGCGATCAGGGCACGCAACCCCAGGCCGGGCTGGGCAGCGGGGTGATCGTCAGCCCGTCCGGACTGATACTGACCAACAACCATGTGGTCGAGGGCGCCGACGAGATCGAGGTGATCCTCAACGACAGCCGGCGCGCGGTGGCCAAGATCATCGGCACCGACCCCGACACCGACCTCGCCGTGCTCAAGATCGAGCTCGACAAGCTGCCGGTGATCGTACTGGGCAATTCGGACGACCTGCAGGTCGGCGACCAGGTGCTGGCCATCGGCAACCCTTTCGGTGTCGGCCAGACGGTCACCAGCGGCATCATCAGCGCACTGGGGCGCAACCAGCTGGGCATCAACACCTTCGAGAACTTCATCCAGACCGACGCCGCCATCAACCCCGGCAACTCGGGTGGCGCGCTGGTGGACAGCACCGGCAACCTGATGGGCATCAACACCGCCATCTATTCACGCTCGGGCGGCAGCCTGGGCATCGGGTTCGCCATTCCCGTGTCGACGGCGCGCATGGTGATGGAGGGCCTTGTGAAGGATGGGCAGGTGACCCGCGGCTGGATCGGCGTCGAACCCAACGAACTGTCGTCCGAGCTGGCCGAGACGTTCGGTGTCAAGGCCGAACGGGGAGTGATCATCACAGGGGTGTTGCAGAACGGTCCGGCGGCGCTCGCCGGTGTCCGGCCAGGGGACGTGATCAGCAGCGTGGCGGGCAAGGACGTCGCCAATGTGTCAGAGCTGCTGTCGGCCGTGGCGGCTCTCAAGCCCGGCACGCCATCGCAGTTCCGCCTGCAGCGGCGCGAGCAGCAACTGGATGTCGATGTCACGCCCGGCGTGCGGCCCAAGCCACGTCGCCAGCCCCAACAGTGAGAACCGGCAGCGCGCGGCCGCCGCGGCTCAGGACTTGACTTCTTCGGCCTTGTCCTGGCTCTTTTCGTCCGGCGCCTGGGTGTGCCTGATGAAGAACTTGGCCGCAAAGATGCCGGCTTCGTAGAGCAGGCACATGGGGATGGCGAGCGCCAGCTGCGACACCACGTCGGGCGGGGTGATGACAGCGGCGATCACGAAGGACAACACGATGAAGTACCCGCGGAAGTCCTTGAGTTTCTCGATGCTGACAATGTTCATGCGCGCCAGCAGCACCACCACGATCGGCACCTGGAAGGCCACCCCGAAGGCCAGGTACAGGCCCAGGATGG
>JBIKTP010000579.1:0-2869 GCA_044348035.1 Burkholderiaceae bacterium | reverse complement strand
ATGTAGGGAGGCGTACCGGTATCAAACCGCCGCGCGCCCTGCGCATAGTCGAGCTTGCGGATGTCGAACGCAAACGGGTTGACCCGCCCGAACCAGCCGGTGTTGACCGGCTTGAGCTGCTCGGCCACCGCGCGGCGCACATACATGAACGCAATGCCGGGGCACCCCATCAGGTACTTCTGCGCGCCACAGACCAGCATGTCGATGCCGTCACGCTGCACGTCGATCTGCATCGCACCCGCCGACTGGTAGGCATCCACGAAGAACAGCGCGCCCTTCGCCTGGGCGAGCCGGCCAATGGCCGCCACATCCTGCCGGAACCCGTTCGAATACGAGACCTGGGACACCGACACCAGGCGGGTGCGCTCGTCGATCAGCCGCGCGTAGTCCTCCAGCGCGATCTCGCCACCCGCATCCGGCTGCGCGAACTGCAACGAGGCCCCGCGCGCCTGCTGCGCCAGCCAGACATGGCCCAGCGACGGGAAGTCGATCTCGCCCAGCAGGATGCCGTTGCGCTCGGCGTCGAACTGCAGGCAGTTGCCCACCGACGAGGCCAGGTCCGACACGCAGGACATGACGGCGATGTCGGCCGCCTCGGCATTGATCAGGCGCCCGAACTCGGCCTTGGCCTGGTCCAGCACCACCTGCCAGCCCATCCAGTCCATGCCCTTCTCGCTCCAGGACTGCATATAGTGCGCGATGGCGTCAGACACCGGCGTGGACAGCGCGCTCTGGGAGCAGCTGGAGAGCTGCACCTTGCTGCTGAGGGCGGGAAAGAGGGCGCGCTGCGCTTCAAACGGGAACGGGGTCATCGCGTGCGCAAGCAGGAGCAGCGTTCGCCGGCCCCATCAGACCGGCGCAGGGTTGGCAAGCCGGGCCACCAGCTGGCGCATGAACTGTTCGCACTCGGCCAGTTGCTCCAGCGGCACGAACTCGTCAGGCTTGTGCGCATGCTCGATGCTGCCCGGCCCGCACACGATGCTCGGGATTCCGGCCTGCTGGAAAAAACCAGCCTCCGTGCCGTACGCCACCTTGGCCGAAGGACCCGGACGCAGCAGCGACTGTGCCAGCTGCGCGATGCTGCTCTGCTCTTCGGCGTTCAGGCCCGGGATGCTGCCTGTCAGCGCGAGCTCGACGCCGGCCTGCGGATGCACGCGCTTCATGCGTGGCTCCACATGCTCGGTCACATAGTTGCGGATCTGTTCAATGAACTCTTCCGGCGGCTTGCCCGGCACATAGCGGTAGTCGAAGAAGAACTCGCATTCGGCCGGAATGATGTTCTTGCCATTGCCACCCGAGATCGTGTTGGTGGAAATGGTCGAATAGGGCACGTCCAGCCCGTCGAGCCGCGGGCCCTCGGCCTCTTCGCGCCAGGACAGGTCCTGGATGAAGCTGATCACGCGTGCGGCGTATTCGATGGCATTGACACCACGCGGCGTGAGCGACGAGTGGGCTGCGCGCCCGTGCACGGTACAGCGGTACACCCGCCCCCCCTTGTGCGCGGTGACCATCTGCATGCTTGTGGGTTCCCCGACGATGCAGCCATCGGGCCGGATGCCGGCCTGCGCCAGGTCGTGCAGCAGCGGGCCGATGCCCAGGCAGCCCACCTCTTCGTCATAGCTCAGGGCCACGTGGATCGGCGAACGCAGAGGTGCCCGTGCAAAAGCCGCCGCCTGGGCGAGCACCACCGCGATGAACCCCTTCATGTCGCACGCGCCACGCCCATACAGCCGGCCATCACGGATATCCGCCTGGAAGGGGTCGGTGCTCCATGCCTGGCCATCCACCGGCACGACATCGCTGTGCCCTGACAGCACGACGCCGCCAGGCCCTTCGCCAAAGCTGGCGAAAAGGTTGGCCTTGGTGCGTTCGGGGTTGTAGCTGCGCCGGATGCGGGCGCCGTGCCGCGACAGTTGGGCCTCGGCCCAGTCGATCAGCGCCAGGTTCGAGTTGCGGCTGGTAGTGTCAAAAGCGATCAACTGCCGCAGGCACTCGATCGTGTCGGGTTGGGGTGTCATGGTGTGCATCCCCACATCCTAGCCGCAAAGGCCTGGCGGCAGCGCAGACAGGCCCCGCTCGGAGATTTGCGACGAAAATCCGGCCAGCGCCATGCCGCAGCGGCCTGGCAATCGGCAATCCCGTCGGCAGACGGTCCCGCGAACCGCCCGTCCGACGAAACATCAGAACCACCATGCCCACCTCCGACAGCGACCATCCGGCAACACCACTGGCTCGCGCGCGCGTGAGCGGCGCACAGGTTCTGGTCACTTGCGACATTCTTGAATCGACATTGGCGTTCTTCCAGCAGCGGCTGGGCTTCGAGGTCGACGCCATCTTTCCAGCAGACAACCCGACCACCGCGATGCTGGGTGGCCATGGCCTGGCCTTGCGGCTGGTTGAGGGAGCCAAGGGCGGCGGTGCCAGCGACATCTACCTTCTCTGCGACGATCCGGGCGCCGCGGGAGCGTCGCCAATGATTTCACCCGACGGCCTGCGTGTGCATTTCGTGGCCGCCGACCCGCCGATGCGGGTGCCGCCCACCGCGCAGCGTCTGGTGCTCAGCCGCGCCGCCGGCCCCGATGCCTGGGGAGTCGGGCGCGCCGGCATGCGGTACCGCGATCTGGTGCCGGACCGGCTCGGCGGCGCGTTCATCGCCTCGCACATCCGGATCCTCGAAGGCGGTCCGGTGGCGGACTATGTGCACTTCCACAAGATCCGCTTCCAGGCCATCTTCTGCCGCGAAGGCTGGGTCCGCGTGGCCTATGAGGGCCAGGGTGAGCCGCTGGTGATGCGCGCGGGCGACTGCGTGCTGCAGCCCCCGCTGATCCGCCACCGGGTGATGGAAAGCTCGGCTGGCGCCGAGGTGGTG
>JBIKTP010000580.1:0-2869 GCA_044348035.1 Burkholderiaceae bacterium | reverse complement strand
ATCCGAGAGCTGCCCGGCATTGGCCGCCGGCAACACGGCCGGCGTGATCGATGACACGATGCCACGGTGCGTGACCGGCGTGAAACCCAGGGCCCCGCCGATCGGGAATCCCATGAAGGCAATGGCCTGGCCTTCCCGTACCGCGTCGGAATTGCCCAGCACCACCGGCGGCACCGGCTGTCCTTCGATGCGGAGCAAAGCCAGGTCATGGGTACGGCTGGTGTCGAGCACGGTGGCCTGTCGCATGCTGAGCTCCTGACCGTTCGCGCCAGAACGTACCTGCACCATCAGGGAGACGTCGGACGTGGCCTCGGCGGCAGGTGGCAACACATGGAAGTTGGTGACCACCAGGTTACCCGGGCCGACGACAAAACCGGTGCCACGCAGGCGGAAGCGCGGGGCATCCGTGGCACGGTAGGTGCCCACGATGGCGATGGATTGCCGGATTCTGGCCACGGAATCGGGCAGGCTGGCATGCGCTGGCAGGCAGGCTGCCATGGCCGGAACACAGGCGGACCGGAGCAAGGTTCGACGCCGCATTGCTGGCTCTCGGGCTTGCGGCCGGGTCAGTGCGTCAAAGTGTCTTCAGCAAACTCGCCACCTGGGCCTGGCCACGGAACTTGTCGCCGAGCTTGGCCAGTTCGTCCAGTTCCTTGCGGGCGAGGTCTTTCTTGCCGCCCTTGATGTGGATCTTGGCGAGGTTGAGTTTGTACAAAAGCTCGGTAGAAGCCTTCTCGATGGCCTTGGTCTGCCATTCAAGGGCCTTGGCGTAATCGCCCTTGTCGGAATACAGGCCGGCCAGGGTGTCCATGAATGCTGGCTGGCCGGGGGCGATCTCAAGGGCTTTCTGGGCCATCGGAATGGCGCCTTCTCGGTTGAGTTTGCCGCCGACCCACGCAAGATTGTTCATCGCGATGGCATTGCGTGGCTGCTCGCGCAGCACCGCTGTGTACTGCTTTTCCGCCTCCGGGTAGTCCTGGAGTGCGGAAGCCATATCGCCGAGATGCATGCGGAAAGCCATGTCTGTGGGATTTTCCTTGACCCAGGCAGCGGCAAACCTTCCTGCCTCTTCACGCCGTTCGCCCGAGAGCAATGCGCCATGGGCCTTGGCGGCCAGAATGGGCGCTGGCGCAGACTTGAGACCGTTTCGGTAGGCCTCGGAGGCTGCCATCCAGTTCTTCTGCGCGGCGGCGATATCACCCTCCAAAAGGTAACCGGTGGGGATCTTGGGCTGCTGCTTCTGGACATTCCTTGCAACCCGAACCGCCTCGGCATAGTTTTTGTCCTCCATGGCAATGGCGATCAGGCGGTTCTGGACCTCCAGATTGGCGGGCTGAATAGCCAATGCCTTGCGCAGGCTTTCAGTGGCGGCCAACTTGTTCTTGTCGGACAAGTGGGCATCGGCGATCCGAATTTGCGGCAGGGGCGAGTCAGGCTGCATGGTCGCGGACTTGTTGAATGCAGCCAGTGCCTGGTTGGTATCGCCCGTGGCCAGCAGTGCACGGCCCAAGGCGTCCTGCAGCTCAGGGCTGTCGGGGAGGGCTGCGACTGCTGACTGGGCCACGGACAAAGCGAGCTTGGCGTCCTTGTTGCGCAGGTGGAAGTCAATCAGCAGCAAGCGTGGGCCTTTTTCCGTCGGGGTGGCCGTGATGGCACGGCCCACCAACTCAGCCACCTCGTCCTTCGGCCCACCGGTGCGGGCGCGCAGTTCGGCAATCGCCAGCAATGCCGGACCATTCTTCGGGTCCTTGGCCAGTACCGCCTCAAAACGCTTGCGGGCGTCATCAGGCTTTTTCTCGGTCATGTCCATCGCAGCCAGGCTGGCGACCGAGGCGAAGTAGGTCGGATCGATGGCGACCGAGCGCTCGAAACTCTTGCGCGCGCCGGCCAAGTCCTTCTTGGCCAGCAACGTGCGTCCGCGCAGGTTGTGCGGCAACGGCTTGTCGGGCTGCTTTTTCTCCAGTGCGTCGATCGCCCTGAGCGCCTTGTCGAGCTCACCGCGACGCAGGTGCGCGCTGATCAGCGCCATCGTCGCAGCAACGCCGGTTTCAGAGGCCGAGATGTCCTGCAGTTCGGCGAGGCCAGCTTCTGCACGACCACCCGCAAGCTGGGACAGGGCGACCGCGGTGCGAGTACGCTCGTTCTTCGGATCTTGCCTGGAGGCACGGGTGAAATACTCTTCAGCCCGCTTGGCGTCGCCGCTTTGCAGAAAGACCTCGCCCAGCAGGGTGTTGAGGTCGGCATCGAGCTTGTCGGATTCCTTGATGAATGGCTGGGCGGTGGTCAAGGCCTTTTGGGCCTGGCCAGAGCGCATGTAGACCGTGGTAAGCAGACGCCGTGTGAGGGTTTCGGCAGGAGCCAACTGCAGGCTTTTTGCCAGATAGGCCTCTGCCTGGATCAGCGAATTGGCCTCCAGCTCGACCGCGCCGGCCAGCTGCAGGGCCAGCGGGCTCCCGGAGGACACGCGCATCAGCTGCTGCGAGCGCTCCTTGGCCAGCTTGATATCGCGCTTCTGATATGCAAGCATGGTGTCGAAAAACAGCATCGACGGATTGCCAGGCGCAACTTTGCGCAAGGCATCCAGTTGCACGGCCGCTTCGTCGTGCTTCCTTTCGCGCAGCAGTTGCGAGAGGATCGATGCATGGCCCTCAATGAAACCGGGCTTGACCTCGACCGACTTGCGGTACGAAGCAAGTCCAGCGGCAGAGTCCTTTTTGCCGTGAACAAGAAGGTCGCCTTTCAGGCGATGCGCCTCTTCGTTGTCGCCCGCGCGGGCCAGGATGGCATCCACCATCGCCAGAGCGCCGTCAAAGTCCTGCCTGGCCGACTTCTCGCGCACCTGAAACAGTTGGGCACTGATATTGGTGGG
>JBIKTP010000578.1:0-2870 GCA_044348035.1 Burkholderiaceae bacterium | reverse complement strand
CGGCGTGCCGCGGCCCGATCGCGCCGGGCGCATCCGCAGGGTGCTCGACACGGTGGGCCTGGGGCCGCATGCAGACAAGTTCCCGTCGCAGCTGTCGGGCGGCATGCAGCAGCGGGTGCAGATCGCGCGTTGCCTGGCGCAGCAGCCCGGCCTGATGCTGATGGACGAGCCATTCGGCGCGCTCGATGCGATGACGCGCGAGAGCCTGCAGGACGAGCTCTCGCGGCTGGTGCGCGAGCAGGGTCTGACCGTGATGTTCGTGACCCACGACCTGGAAGAGGCGCTCTACCTGGGCGACCGGGTGATCGCGTTGCGCAGCAACCCGACGCCGCAGCGGCCCAGCCTGGCCGCCACGGTCGACGTGCCGCTGGCGCGCCCGCGCCACCAGCTCGAAACCCGCGAGCATCCCGACTTCCTGCGGCTGCGCCGCGGGCTCTACCACTATCTGGGGCACGACTGAGATGCTGCTGCGCCGGGCCCGTGGGCTGGTCTTCCCGCTGCTCCTGCTGGGCGCCCTGGAGTGGTGGGCCCGCGGGACTGGGCGTGCCAGCGATGCGGTGGCGCCGCCCAGCGCCGCGCTGCTGGCCCTGGTGCAGGCGCTGGGCGACGGCTCGCTGGTGCAGGGCACGGCGTTCACGCTGGGCAGTGCCGCGCTGGGCCTGCTGATCGGCGGCATGGCAGGCATTGCCCTGGGCACCCTGCTCGGCTTGTCGCGGCGGGCAGCGGCGATGGGCTTCCTGAGCATCGAGCTGCTGCGGCCCATTCCGTCGGTGGCGCTGATCCCGCTGGCGATGCTGGTGTTCGGCTTCGGCCTGCGCATGGAGGTTTCCGTGATCGCCTTCGCCAGCTTCTGGCCCATGCTGGTGCTCACGCAGGCGGCGGTGCGTCAGGTCGAGCCGGGCCTGCTGGAGGTGGCGCGGGCGCTGCAGCTCGGGCCCCTGGCACGGTTTGCCAAGATCATCCTGCCGGCGATCGTGCCGCGCCTGTTCGTGGCCTTGCGCCTGGGCGTGGCGATCGCGCTGGTGGTGGCCGTCACGGTCGAGGTGGCGGCCAATCCGCACGGCATGGGCTACGCGCTGATGATCGCGCAGCAGAGCCTGGAGCCGGCGCGCATGATGGCCTGGCTGTTCTGGATTGCGGTGGTCGGGTATGCCATCAACCTCGGCGCATTGCGCCTCGAGCGCTGGGTGGCACGGCGCATGGGTGCCCTGCCATGAGCGCAGCGCCGTGCCGCCTCAAGTGCGCCCGCACGGCAGCGAGCCGGGCGCAGGTACCGCGATGAAGGCGCGGCTGGTCAGCCTGGCAGGCTCGGTGCTGGTGCTGGTCGCCCTGCTCGGGTTGTGGGCGCTGGCGAGCCACCAGGAGTGGGTCAGCAAGGTGTTCCTTCCCACGCCCGGGGCCACGCTGGACAGTCTGGTCGACGGCCTGCGTGACGGCGAGCTGGCGGAGTTTTCCCAGGCCACCCTGGGGCGCATGGTGCTGGGCTGGGGCCTGGCCTGCGTGCTGGGCATCGTGCTGGGTGCGCTGATCGGCATCTCGCCGGCCGCGCGGGCCTGGCTGCAGCCGACGCTGGAGTTCGTGCGGCCCCTGCCGGCCTCCGCGGTGATGCCGCTGGCGATCTCGGTGTTCGGGTTGTCCGGCGGCATGGTACTGGCGGTGGTGGCCTTTGGCGCCATGTGGCCGGTGCTTCTGGGCACGCTGCATGGTTTTGCCCATGTGCATGTGCGGCTGCAGGAGGTGTCGACCGCCCTGCAGCTCGGGCGCTGGGCCTATGTGACCAAGATCGGGTTGCCCAATGCCGTGCCGGACATCCTGGCCGGCATGCGCCTGTCGATGACCGTCGCGCTGATCGTGGCCGTGGTGGGCGAGATGCTGGCCTCGCAGCCCGGGCTGGGGCAGGCGATCCTGCTGGCTGCGCGGTCGTTTCGCGCCAGCGAACTGTTTGCCGGGATCGCCCTGCTCGGGGCGATCGGTTTCGTTAGCAATGCGCTGCTGGCCCAGGCCGAGCGGCATTTTCTGAAATACCAACACGCCTGAAGGAGCCGCCATGCCACGCACATTTGTCGACCTGTCCATCTACCTGGAGAACGACGTCATCAGTGACCCGCCGGCCTTCGCGCCCAAGATCCAGTACTTCACGCACGAGAACACCTTCGCGCAGATCGAGCCCTTTTTCCCCGGCCTGAAGAAGGAAGACCTGCCCGATGGCGAAGGCTGGGCGGTCGAGATGATCCAGCTATCCACCCACAACGGCACCCACCTCGATGCGCCCTACCACTTCCATTCCACGATGGACAAGGCGCTGGGAAGCAAGAAGCCCGCCATCGCGATCCACGACGTGCCGCTGGAGTGGTGCTTCCAGCCCGGTGTGAAGCTGGATTTCCGCGACAGGGCCGACGGGTACGTGATCACGGCCGCCGACGTCGAGGCCGAGTTGCAGCGCATCGGCCACACCCTGCAGCCGCTGGAGATCGTGGTCGTCAACACCCGTGCCGGTTCGCGTTACGGCCACAACGACTATGTGTCGTCCGGCGCCGGCATGGGCTACGAGGCCACCATGTACCTGCTCGAGCGCGGCATCCGGCTCACCGGCACCGACGCCTGGAGCTGGGACGCGCCCTTCGTGCACACCGCGAAGAAATACGGCGAGAGCGGCGACGCCAGCCTGATCTGGGAGGGCCACAAGGCCGGGCGCGACATCGGCTACTGCCACATCGAGAAGCTGCACAACCTGGAGGTGCTGCCCGCCAGCGGCTTCTACATCTCGTGTTTCCCGCACAAGATCCGTGGCGCGTCGGCCGGCTGGACGCGGGCTGTCGCGATCTTCGACGACGCGCTGATGGCGGCGAAGTGACCGGAGCCCCCCGCAT
>JBIKTP010000577.1:0-2873 GCA_044348035.1 Burkholderiaceae bacterium | reverse complement strand
CGAGATGCAGCAGGCCCTGGAGGCCGGCATTGCCTGCTTCAACGTCGAAAGCGAGCCCGAACTCGAGACCCTGAATGCCGTGGCCCTGGCGCATGGCCGCCGTGCACCGGTGAGCATCCGCGTGAACCCGAACGTCGATCCAAAGACCCACCCCTACATCTCGACCGGCCTGAAAGGCAACAAGTTCGGCATTGCCCACGAACGCACGGTGCAGACCTACCAGCGGGCGGCGTCGATGCCCGGCCTGCAGGTCGTCGGCATCGACTGCCACATCGGCTCGCAGATCACCCAGGAAGCGCCCTACATGGACGCCATGGACCGCATGCTCGATCTGGTCCAGTCCATCGAGGCGGCGGGGATCCCGATCCAGCACATCGACTTCGGCGGCGGGCTCGGCATCAATTACAACGGGGACCAACCGCCCGGGGCCGACACACTGTGGCCCAAGCTGCTGGCCAAGCTCGATGCGCGCGGTCTCGGCCAGCGCAAGGTGCTGATCGAGCCGGGCCGGTCGCTGGTCGGCAATGCCGGTGTCTGCCTGACCGAAGTGCTGTACCTCAAACCCGGTGAACAGAAGAACTTCTGCATCGTCGATGCCGCCATGAACGACCTTCCCCGGCCTGCCATGTACCAGGCCCACCACGGCATCGTGCCCCTGCAGCCGCGCATGGATGCGCCCATGGTGTGGGAGGTCGTGGGCCCGGTGTGCGAGAGCGGGGACTGGCTGGGCCATGACCGCAGCCTGAGTGTGCGCAGCGGTGACCTGCTTGCCGTGTTGTCCGCGGGCGCCTACTGCATGAGCATGGCGAGCAACTACAACTCGCGCGGGCGCGCGGCAGAAGTGCTGGTCGATGGCTCTTCGGCACGCAGGATCCGATCGCGTGAAACCGTGCAGGACCAGCTGCGCGCCGAACAGGACGCCGGCGCATCCTGAGGCGCCGTGTCAGGGGGTGCGGGTCCGCCAGGCGCGCCAGACCCGCCAGCCCAGCAGCACGCCGATGATCCCCGCATAGACGGCGACCTCTGCGTAGTCGTTCTTGCCCGAGCGCATCCAGAAGAAGTGCAGCAGTCCGAGCGCTGCGATACCGTACACCAGACGGTGCAGCTGTTGCCAGCGTCGCGCGCCAAGCGCCCGGATCGCGCGGTTGAAGGATGTCGCGGCCAGCAGCGTGAGCAGCAGCACCGCGGTGGTACCGACCAGGATGAACGGGCGCTGGATGATGTCGCGCACGGTATCTGCGACATCGAAGCCCATGTCGAACCAGCTGTAGCTCAGCAGGTGCATCAGCGCATAGAAGTACACGAACAGACCCGCCATGCGCCGGAACCGGGCCCATGCGGTACAGCCGGTGATGACCCTCAACGGCGTCACGAGCAGCACCAGGCACAGGGCGCGCAGGGTCCAGTCGCCGGTCGAACGCACGAGCGCCTCGGCCGGATTGGGGCCCAGGCCGTTCGTGAATGCAGCCCACAACAGCCACAGGAAGGGCATCAGGCAGACGACAAACCCCACAGGCTTGGCCGCCGGATGCATCAGGCACCGCTGGATGCGGCTTTGCGCCGGCGGGCGAGCCGGCTCCTGCGGTCCGCCGGGGGGCCGCGGCGGGGACGTCCGGCTAATAGAACTTCTTCAGGTCCATGCCGGCGTACAGCTGGCCGACCTGCGCCTCGTAACCGTTGAACATGAGTGTCTTGCGCTTCTTGGCGAGCAGGCCATCCTCGCCGATGCGCCGCTCGGTCGACTGGCTCCAGCGCGGGTGGTCCACATTCGGATTGACGTTGGAATAGAAGCCGTATTCGTTGGCCGCCGCCACGTTCCAGGCCGTGGCGGGCTGCTTCTCGGTGAACCGGATCTTGACGATGCTCTTGCCGCTCTTGAAGCCGTACTTCCAGGGGACCACCAGGCGCACGGGCGCGCCGTTCTGGTTGGGCATCACCTCACCGTACATGCCAAAGGTCAGCAGGGTCAGCGGGTGCATGGCCTCATCCAGACGCAAGCCCTCGACGTAGGGCCATTCCAGCACCCGGGAGCCGACGAAGGGCATGGTCTTGGGGTCGGCCAGCGTCACGAATTCGACGAACTTCGCGCTGCCCAGCGGCTCGACCCTGCGGATCAGCTCGGACATCGAATACCCCACCCACGGGATCACCATCGACCAGCCCTCGACACAGCGCAGGCGGTACACGCGCTCTTCCTGGGCGCTGAGCTTGATCAGGTCTTCGATCGCGAACTTGCCGGGCTTGCGCACCAGGCCCTCGACCTCGACCGTCCATGGGGAGGTCTTGAGGGTATGGGCGTTCTTGGCCGGGTCGGACTTGTCGGTGCCGAACTCGTAGAAGTTGTTGTAGGTGGACGCATCCTTGTAGTCGGTGAGCTTTTCCATGGTGGATGCACCGGCCACCGCGGAGCGCCCGCCTGGCAGTGCCGCCAGCTTGCCCGGTCGCGAAGCCCCCTGCGCCATCGCCTGCCGGGCGGCCCAGGATGCCAGGGCAGCCCCCGCCACGCCGGTGGCCAGGTGCTTCATCAGCGTGCGCCGTTGCTGGTAGACCCCCGCCGGGGTGATCTCGCTGGGCACGCCATGGAGGAATCCGTCGCGCTGGGTCTTGATGATCATGGTGCAGTCCTTGGTGGAACGGAAGTCGTATGAACCGCCCGATTCTTACAAAGTTCCTGCAACCCTGAACGGACAAGGGCGAGACACACCGTCGTGTGCTCGCCCTTGCAGGTATCCGGCAGCGCAGGGTGGCCCGAGTGGTCCCGCGCCCGGCAGGTTCATGTCAGCGGAGGCCGGCGATGTAATCGGAAACGGCGCGAATCTCGCGGTCGTTGAGCTTGGCTGCCACCTGGTTCATCTGGGTGCTGTTCAGGCGCA
>JBIKTP010000576.1:0-2876 GCA_044348035.1 Burkholderiaceae bacterium | reverse complement strand
ACCTGGGTTCTGGGTGGCTCGCGAGCCTTGATGCGCCGTGTGCTGGCCAGCAACCGGCAGGCCAACCTGTTCCATGCCGCATTCAAGGCGTGCAACGACTATGCCAACGGGCTTCAGGCGATGGCCAGCGTGGCGTGCCCGGTGCTGTTCGTGCTCGGCCGCAAGGACCAGATGACGCCAGCCCGGGCGGCGCAGTCCCTGGTCGGCGCCTGCAGGCGCGCACAGGTGGTGACGCTGGAGGTGGGCCACCAGATGATGCTGGAAGCACCCGACGGAACGCTGTTCGCGCTGCGCGATTTCCTGCGCGCCTGACAGGCCAGCCTCAAGCGGCCCGGGCCTGCGGTGCGGCTGGAGTCGAGCGCATCACGACGGCAGCGAGCACGACCCAGAACACCAGGCGCAAGGACAGCGCCCCGACCGTGCGCATCTCGTAGGCCGCACCACCCATCACATGGACGCCGAAAGCGATGGCCACCATGGCCGTCGATGCGGCCAGCGCAAGCGCTGTCCACGCCCCCCAGCGAAGCCCCCGCCAGATCCCGAACGCCACCGCGACATACGCGAACCCCGCCAGGAAGTTGAACCACAACACGAATGGGACGGCGTTGCCAACAGCCGCCTGCGCCTGCCCACCACCGAACAGGGCAAGCGCGCCGGTGATCACCGTGAGCACGCCGAAAACGGCCGCTGCGACCGCTGCAATACGAACCAGCCGGGATGCTTGCATGGAATATCTCCCTGGTTGCGGCGAAAACCCGCCGCACTTCCCAGCGTAATCCATGCGCCGGCCGGGTGGGCGGGCAATGGTTGACCCGCATCAACAGGCAATCGATCTTTCCCAAGTTGCAGCACAATAGCCGACAGCAGACCACAGTCACGCGGGCCGACAAGCGGCGCGCAATCCCGAGAACGGCAAAGGCACCCGATCCCATGGAAAACACCAATACCCGCTTCGGCAGCGGCCAATCAGTCCGGCGCATCGAGGACGACAAGCTGCTGCGCGGCCTGGGCCAGTTCACGGACGATGTCCACAACGATGCCGATTTCACAGGGCACCTGCACCTCTCTTTCGTCCGCTCGCCTTACCCCCATGCCCGCATCCTTTCCGTGGACAAGTCGGCCGCACTGGGAATGCCTGGCGTGGTGGCAGTCTATTGTGGTGCCGACCTGGTGGCGGCAGGTGTCAAGCCGATTCCGGGTACATCCGGATTCCCGCGCACCGGTGGCGCCCCGGGGGCCACGCCGCCGCGGCACTGCCTGGCGCATGAGCGCACGCGGTTCGCCGGAGAGGCCGTTGCGGTGGTGGTGGCAGGCACCCTGCAGCAGGCCCGTGACGCCGCCGAAGCGGTGATCGTCGACTACGAAGATCTGCCCATGGTCGTGACGCTGGACGGCGCCCTGGCCGCCGGCGCGCCGGTGGTCTGTGATGACGCCCCGGACAACATCGCCGCCGAGATGCGCCATGGCAATGCCACCAAGGCCGCGGAAGCCTTCGCCCAGGCAGCCCACGTCGTCCGGCTGGACATCATCAACCAGCGCCTGGCAGCGATCACTCTGGAGCCGCGCTCGATCCTGGCCGGGGTGGAGCCTGGCGGGCGGCTGACGATCCGCATGAGCACCCAGATGCCCAGCGGCGTGCGCGACACGCTGGCCAAGAGCATCCTGGGCATCCCGCGCGAGCAGGTCCGCGTCACCGTGGGCGATGTGGGCGGCGGCTTCGGCATGAAAGGCGGCATGCACCCCGAGGACGGCGTCACGGCTTTCTGCGCCTGGACTCTCAAGCGCCCGGTCAAGTGGATTTCCGAGCGCAGCGAGGAGTTTCTGAGCAGCGCAACCGGGCGTGACTGCGCGCACCATGCCGCACTGGCCCTCGACGCAACGGGCCGCATCCTGGCGCTGCGGGTGCATGGCAATGCCAATGTGGGCGCCTACGGCACCGGTACCGGCGTGGCAATTCCTCTGCTGATCGGCCCCTGGGTCCAGACCGGGGTGTACGACATCCAGACGATCGACTTCTACTTCAAGGCGGTGCTGACCAACACCGCGCCGGTGGGCGCCTACCGCGGCGCCGGGCGGCCCGAGGCCATCCACATCATGGAGCGGCTGATGGACGAGGCAGCACGCCAGATCGGCATGGATCGCATCGCCCTGCGCCGGCGCAACTTCATTCACCCCGACCAGATGCCCTACAAGAACGCCATGTCCATGGTGTACGACAGCGGCCAGTTCGAACACGTCATGAACCAGGGCCTGGCCCTTGCCGACTGGGACGGTTTCGCAGCGCGCGAAGCAGCCTCGAAAAAGAACGGCAAGTGGCGCGGCCTGGGCATCGCCACCTTCCTCGAGTGGACCGGCGGCAACGTGTTCGAGGAGCGCGTCACCGTCACCGTGCTTGCCGACGGCATGATCGAGGTCTTTGCCGCTGTCAACGGGATGGGACAGGGCATCGCCACTTCGCTGGCACAACTGGTCGTGGATGTGTTCGATGTGCCGATGGACAGCGTGCGGGTCGTATTGGGCGACACCGACCGGGGCGACGGCTTCGGCAGCGCTGGCTCGCGCTCGATTTTCGCCGGGGGTTCGGCAATACGCGTCGGGTCGGAGCGCGCCGTGGACCATATGCGGGAGCTGGCTGCCAACACGCTGGAGGCGAATGCGCAGGACGTCGAGTACAAAACCGGCCGCTTCAGCGTAAAAGGCACCGACCTCGGCATCGGCCTGTTCGAACTCGCCGCCGCCCAGGAGGGCCGGCGCATCCATCTGGAGTCCACCAGCGCGGTTGCGGGCCCGTCCTGGCCCAATGGCTGCCACATCTGCGAGATCGAGCTCACGCCCGAGACCGGGGAAGTGGCCATCGTGTCCTACGCCTCGGTCAA
>JBIKTP010000575.1:0-2883 GCA_044348035.1 Burkholderiaceae bacterium | reverse complement strand
TGCGCGCCGGTCAGCACGCGGATCAAGCCCAGCAGGAACAGACCCATCAACTTGGCCAGCATGCAGGGATGATACAGACGCACGCCGCCGCCCCGTGCGGCCCGGCGCAGACGTTCACGGCAGCCGGGCGTCGCCCATGCGGGCCAGGATGGTGCCGGCCCGACCGGCCACATAGGCGGAGTTGGGCAGCTTCTCGAAATACTTGGGGCGGGGCAGCATCACGGCCAGACGGGCTGCCTCGGCCGGTCCCAGCTTTGCGGCGCTCTTGCGGAAATAACGCTCGGCAGCCGCCTGCGCGCCAAACACACCCTCGCCCCATTCCACATGGTTGAGGTAGATCTCCAGGATGCGCTGCTTGTCCAGCAATGCTTCCAGCAGCAGGGTCAGCACCAGTTCCTGTCCCTTGCGCAGCAGCGTGCGCTCCCCCGACAGGAACAGGTTCTTGGCCAGCTGCTGGGTGATGGTGGAGCCACCCACGATCTTCGGCGCCGGGGCCCGCCCCTGCCGGCTGGCCGCCGCACGGCGCTCGGCCAGTTCCTCGGCACGGGTGTTTTTCTGCCAGGCCTTCTCCAGGGCGTCCCAGTCCACGCCGTCGTGTTCGATGTAACCGTCGTCCTCCGACGCGATGACGGCGCGCTTGAGGTGGTCGGAGATCTGCGCATACGGAACCCACTGCTGGCGCCAGGGCACAGACCCCTTGTCGTTCAGGATGCGCCAGGCCTCCGAGCGCTCGAAGGCAGTGGATTGCGGATCGACCACCGCCATCATGGCAATGCGCAGCACGAAGAACAGCTGCAGCGCCAGGAAGGCGCATGCAACCAGGGCGAGCCAGCGCAGCAGGGGACGCATCTAATTGGAGGTGAGCTTGGTTTCGAGCGTCTCGTCGCGCGTGAACTTGAAGCGCGAGACCACCAGGATCTGGTCGGCCTTTTGGCGCATCTCGTCATTGAACGGGCCAAACGGCCCGGCCAGGCGAGCGATTATCTCGGCGCGGCGGTCCAGGGTGACATTGCCCGAGCTGTCAACGATTTCGGTGGCTAGCACGCGGCCGTCGAAGTTGACGGTGACCACCATGGTCAGCTCGCCATACAGCTTCCTGCCGTTGGCGGTGGGGAAGTTCTCGGTGCCCTTGTCCTCGATCGCTCGGCGCAGCTTGTCGTAGTACACCGCATACACCTCTTCGCGGGTGGCCGGGCTCACATAACGCTTCTTCGGCCGCGCGTTCTGCTCGTTGATGCGGCGCTCGATCTCGCCCAGCAGCTTCACCAGCTGCCGGCGTTTTTCCTCGCGCACGAGCTGATCGGCCGTGAGGCCGGTGATCCGCGGCTCGGGCGGCGGCAGCGAAGCGATCTGCCGGCGCACCTGGGCCAGAAGCATCATCTGCTGCTCCTGCAGCGCCTCGACCGTGCTGCGCGCCTGCTCCTCGATGGTGTCACCGCCCTCGGCGATGGTCGAGGGCGGCAGAGGCGTGGCGGCCCGGCCCTTGTCGAGGTCACCGCCACCGGCCATGCTGGCCTGGGCGATGGCGCGGGCCTTGTCCGGCTTCTCGTTGGTGCGCGCGTTGACAAGGATGACCTCCAGCGGCGTGTCCTCGAACACCCGGTTGAACCCCTGCGGGTCGACAAACCGCACCGTCAGCAAGGCCGCATGCACGGCCACGGAGACGCCGAGGGCCAGTTGGAGGGTGCTGAGGGAACGCAGCTTCACGGAGCCGGATTATCCCCTGCAGCGCCCTCCGTGTCGCCCATGTCCACAGCAATCGCGATCGGTCCGGCCACCACATCGTCCTCGTCGTCACCCGCATCGGGTACCGCCTCTGCGCTGGCAGCCACATCCAGCCGCTCGACCACGGTGCCGCTGACATCCAGCGTGATCTCGTCGATGTCGCCCAGCCGCACCCGCACCCGGGCCCCGCGCGGCAGGTCGCGGGCGCCCAGCACGGGCAGCACCAGCGGCAGTTCCTCGGCGCGGACCAGACCCTCCTTGAACACGCCTGCCACCAGTTCGGTGATGCCGTTGTGCTGCAGGTACTTGAGCGTCCAGAAGCGCTCCATCGCGCCCTGGTAGCCGTTGTAGGCGCTGTAGGCGGCGTCGAAGGCCGAGATGATCGAGAACAGTTCGGCGTCCTTGGGCTTGAACGGCGCCACCAGGGCCGCCGTCTTGCCGTGGCGGGCGCAGGCGATGATCTGCCACTGGTTCACCAGGTCGGTGTAGCGGCGCAGCGGCGAGGTGCTCCAGGCGTAACACTTCACGCCGATGCCGGCATGTGGCAGGGCCTTGGTGCCCATGCGCACCTTGACGCCCGGCGCCATGCTGGCCTGGCTGCGGTAGATCGCGGGAACACCGAGGTCGGCCATCCAGGCGCCCCAGTGGCTGTTGGCGACGATCATCGCCTCGGCCACGATCAGGTCCAGCGGCGCACCGCGCTGGCGCACCGTGATCTGCACCTGCTCGCTGCCGTCGGGCTCCGCGCCGTGGTTGCCGACCAGGCGGAAGTTGTAGTCCGGCCGGTTGAAGGTCTCGGGTTTGCCGCGCACCACCTCGCGGGCGGCTTTCAGGTGGCAGGCCAGCCGGTACAGAAAGGAGAGTTCGGCACGGCGTCCGGCATCCAGGCCTGGGGCCTTCGTGGCGCTGGGCATGTCGGCATCGTGGGCGGCGTCTTGCAGCCAGGGCACGGTCACCACCGTGTCGAGCTGGTCATGCCGCAGGTTGGCCACGATCGGCACCCGTTCCAGGAGGGTCTGGCTGGCGCGTACTTCCAGCGTTGTCTCGTCCAGCGTCAGGTACAGCGAAACGGCCGGGCAGTCGCGCCCCTCCTGCAGCGTGTAGGTCTGCACCACCGCATCGGGCAGCATCGTGATCTTGAATCCCGGCATGTAGACC
>JBIKTP010000056.1:0-9004 GCA_044348035.1 Burkholderiaceae bacterium | reverse complement strand
CGTTGCTGAAATGCAGGGACAGGTCGACGAGGTACTCGACCTTGCGCGCCGACAGGCCGGCCGCACGCATGTCGTCGACCTTGAGCTTGAGCACGTTGGCCGGCGTCATCTTGCGTGGCAGCAAGGCAAAGCGGTCCCAGACGGTCTGCGCGGCCTTCACCGAGATCTGTTGCCCGACGATGCTGCGCGCCAGCGTGGTGAAGGCATCGCCGCGGGTCTGCAGGCAGGCGCCGTCGGACTGGGCGATGAGCCGCTTCATCACCCGGTCCTTGCGGGTCAGGTGCTTGCAGGCCTCGTCCCAGTAGGCGGGGCGCACACCCGGGGGGGGAGTCGGCTTGCCCGTCACCATCACTGCGCCCGGACCCAGCTCGTGCCGGTCGCGGAATCCTTGAGCTCGATGCCGGCCGCCGACAGCTCCTTGCGGATGCGGTCGGCCTCGGCGAAATTGCGCGCGGCCTTGGCGGCCGTGCGTTGCGCCACCAGCGCCTCCACGTCGGCGTCGGGCAGCTGCCCCGCATCGGCCGCACGGCCCTTGAGGAACTGCGCCGGGTCCGCCTGCAACAGGCCCAGGCAGGCGCCCAATGCCCTGAGCAGTCCGGCCGCAGCGGGGGAGCGGGTCTTGTTGACCTCGGTGGCCAGCTCGAACAGCACCGCGACCGCCTCGGGGGTACCGAAGTCGTCGTCCATGGCGGCCTTGAAGCGCGCCGCAAACGGGTCAGCCCAGTCGATGCCGGCGGCCACCACCGGGGAGCCTGCGTCCAGCGCGGTGTACAGGCGGCGCAGCGCGCCACGGGCATCGTCAAGATGGACATCGCTGTAGTTCAAGGCGCTGCGGTAATGCGCGCGCACCAGGAAGAAGCGCACCGTCTCGGCATCGTATTTCGCCAGCACCTCGCGGATGGTGAAGAAGTTGCCCAGGCTCTTGGACATCTTCTCGTTGTCCATGCGCACGAAGCCGTTGTGCACCCAGAAGTGCGCCAGCGGCTTGCCGTTGGCGCCTTCGCTCTGGGCGATTTCATTCTCGTGGTGCGGGAACTGCAGGTCGGCGCCGCCCCCGTGGATGTCGAAGGTGTCGCCCAGCGTCTCGCTGCACATGGCGGAGCACTCGATGTGCCAGCCCGGCCGGCCGGCACCGTAGCGGCTGGCCCATTGCGCGTCTTGCGGCTCGGACGGCTTGGCGGACTTCCAGAGCACGAAATCCAGCGGGTCCTCCTTGCCATCGAGCACGGCCACACGCTCACCCGCGCGCAGTTCGTCCAGCGACTTGCCGGACAGCTTGCCGTAGCCCGGGAACTTGCGCACCGCGTAGTTCACATCACCGTTGGCAGACTGGTAGGCCAGGCCCTTGTCCTGGAGCCGGCCGATGAGGTGCAGCATCTGCGGCACGTATTCGGTGGCACGTGGCTCGAGGGTGGGGGCCTCGATGCCCAGCGCGCCGATGTCCTGGTGCATGGCGGTGATCATCTCGTCGGTGAGCGCGCGGATGCTGATGCCACGCTCGACGGCACGCTTGATGATCTTGTCGTCGATGTCGGTGATGTTGCGCACGTAGGTCACCCGCAGGCCACTGGCCTTGAGCCAGCGCTGCACGACGTCGAAGGCCATCATCATGCGCGCATGGCCGATATGGCACAGGTCGTAGATCGTCATGCCGCAGACATACATGCGCACATGCCCGGCTTCGATGGGTGCGAACGGCTCGGTCGCACGCGTGAGCGTGTTGTGGATGCGCAGGCTCATGGGTGGCCAGGGGATGTCTGGCGGACAGAAGACCGACGGGCAAGAACTTCTGCTCGCATGGAATCTACAGGCGCTGGGTGGGGGTTGTCAGAGGGGCTAGGCGGCACCCCTGGGCTACAATCCAGCGCAGTATAAGGCCCCGGTGATCGGGATTGCAACGCGCCTGACCGAGGAGTCTTCTTCATGCACCCGTCCCATGCCTTTTGCCGGCTGCTTCGCTGGGGCATGCTGGCCCTGGGCCTGCTGGCAGGCGCCGCGCATGCCGACGACTACGCCCCCGTCACCGAGCTCATGCGCACAGGCCAGCTGCAGCAGGCCATGGCGCGGGTGCAGCAGCACCTGGCCTCCAAGCCGCGGGACCCGCAGATGCGTTTTCTGAAGGGCCTGATCGAGCAGGACTCCGGCAAACCCCAGGACGCCATCGCTACCTACAACCTGCTGATCCAGGACTACCCCGAACTGCCCGAGCCCTACAACAACGTGGCGGTGCTGTATGCGGCCCAAGGGCAATACGACCGGGCCAGGCAGTCCCTGGAAATGGCGATACGCACCAACAGCCAGTACGCCATCGCCCACGAGAACCTGGGCGACGTGTACGCCCGGCTGGCCCACCAGGCCTACCAGCAGTCGCAACGCCTCGAGGCCAACAACCCGTCGCTGGTGCCCAAGCTGAACCTGCTGCGACAGCTGTTCTCCGGCACCGCCAGCCGATAACCCGCATCCGCCAAGACCTTCCAGGAGCAAGACGTGACATCCGCTTCCCTTCGCCTCTGCCGACGCGGCGCACTGGCCGCCGCGCTGGCGCTTGGCCTGTGCGCCAGCGGCGCGTGGGCCCAGGACACCCCCAAGGTCCGCTTCACCACATCGGCCGGTGAATTTGTCGTCGAGCTGTATCCCGACAAGGCGCCAAAGACGGTCGAGAACTTCCTGCAATACGTGCGAGACAAGCACTATGACGGCACGATCTTCCACCGGGTGATCGACAACTTCATGGTGCAGGGCGGCGGCTTCGATGCCAGCTACGTCGAAAAGCGCACGCGCCCGCCGGTGGTGCACGAGGGGCGCGAAGCCCTGGCCAAAGGCGGCCCGCGCAATGTGGTGGGCACGCTGGCGATGGCCCGCACACCCGACCCGAATTCGGCCTCGGCGCAGTTCTTCATCAACGTCCGCGACAACGCATTCCTCGACCCGACCCTGATCCCGCCGGGGGATCCGGTGCCGCGTTTCGAGTACCAGGGCCGCGTGTACGAAAATGTTCCCCGTGCCAACCTGGTCAACAGCCCGCAGCTGTTCGGCTACACCGTCTTCGGCAAGGTCGTCAGCGGCATGGACGTCATCACCAAGATGAAGTCCACCCCGACCGGCCCGGGCGGCCCCTTCCCGACCGATGTCCCCAAGACCCCTCTCCTTATCAACTCCGCCACCCTGGTGAAATAAATCATGAGCAATCCGCAAGTCGAACTCCACATCCGCCAACTCGGCGTCATCACGCTCGAACTCGACATGGACAAGGCCCCCGTGTCCTCGGCCAACTTCCTCGAGTACGTCAGCAAGGGCCACTACGACAACACGGTGTTCCACCGCGTCATCCCCGGCTTCATGGTGCAGGGCGGCGGCTTCGAGCCCGGCATGAAGGAAAAGCGCAGCGGCACACCGATCCAGAACGAAGCCGCCAACGGGCTCAAGAACGTCAACTACAGCATCGCGATGGCCCGCACCAGCGACCCGCACTCGGCCACGGCCCAGTTCTTCATCAACGTGGCCGACAACGGCTTCCTGAACCATACCGCGCCCTCGGGCCAGGGCTGGGGCTATGCCGTGTTCGGCAAGGTGGTCGGTGGCACCGCGGTGGTCGACCAGATCAAGACCGTCAAGACCGGCCGCAAGGGTTTCCATGATGACGTTCCCAACGATGACGTCGTCATCGAGAAAGCCGTCGCGCTCTGACGTGAAACGGCGCGCCTGGCCCGAGCTCGAGGCACCTGCGGCCTGGCGCTGCATCGATGTCATCTCCGACCTGCACCTCGACGCAGACCACCCCCAGACCTTCCTGGCTTGGCACCATTACCTGCGCCACAGCCCGGCGCAGGCGGTTTTCATCCTGGGTGATCTGTTCGAGGTCTGGGTCGGCGACGACGCCATCACGCTGGAGCCGCAGGGGTTCGAGGCGCGTTGCGTGCGCACGCTGCGCAAGGCCGCCAACCAGCGCGACATCTTCTTCCTGCATGGCAACCGCGACTTCCTGATCGGCGAGGCGTTCGCGCAGTCCTGCGGAGTGCGCCTGCTGGAGGACCCTACCGTGCTGCAGTTCGCCGGCCACCGCTGGCTCCTGTCGCACGGGGACGCGATGTGCCTGGCAGACACCGCCTACCAGGAATTCCGCAGCCAGGTGCGCAGCCCCGATTGGCAGCGCCCCTTTCTCGCGCAGCCGCTGCTGCAACGCCGGGCCGCCGCACGCGACCTGCGCGCGCGCAGCGAGATGCGCAAGCAGCAGCACCAGGGCTGGGTCGACCTCGACACGGCAGCGGTGCGCCAGGCGCTGGAGCTGGCCGATGCCGACACGCTCATCCACGGGCATACCCACCACCCCGCCGACCATCGCCTGGAGCCGGGCCTGCGGCGCATCGTGCTCAGCGACTGGGACATGCATGCGCAGCCGCCGCGCGGCGAGATCCTGCGCATCGACGCCGACGGGCGCCACCACCGCGTGGGTGTGCACCACCCGCCCGCGCCGCCGGCCTGAACAGGATTCCCGCACGATGCTGCGCTGGTTGCAGGGGCTGCGCCGAAAACCGGTGGCGCCCACCATTCCCGACGCACTCTGGGCCGCCACGCTGCAGGACTTTCCCTTTCTGGCACGGCACGGCTCCGGCTCGCTCGAAGCGCTGCGCGGTCTGGCGGCAGGGTTCCTGCACACGAAGGAGTTCCACGGCGCGGCTGGGCTGGTCATCACCGACCGCATGGCCCTGGCAATCGCTGCGCAGGCCAGCCTGCCCCTGGTGGGCATCCGCGGCCCCTACCGCGGCCTGGACTGGTACGCGGACTTCGTCGGTATCGTGGTGCACCCGGGCAGCGTGCTGGCCCGGCGCGAGCGCGTGGACGATGCCGGCGTCGTCCATCAGTGGCAGGAGGAACTCAGCGGCGAGGCCATGGAGCAAGGGCCGGTCATGCTGAGCTGGGCCGATGTCGCGGATGCCGGGCGAAGCGCGGCAGAGGGCTACAACGTGGTGATCCACGAGTTCGTGCACAAGCTCGACATGCGCGATGGCGCGCCCGACGGCTGCCCGCCACTGCCCGCCAGTTTCCTGGGCGCGAAATCCGCCCAGCAGGCCCGTGCAGCGTGGCAGTCCCGCTTGCAGGCAAGCTACCTCGACTTCTGCGACAAGCTCAGCCTGGCCGAGCGCTTTGGCGGCGCGCCGGTGTGGCTCGACCCGTATGCGGCAGTGTCGATCGACGAGTTCTTCGCGGTGGCCAGCGAGGCCTACTTCGTGCACCCGCAGCAGTTCGCCTGCGACTTCGCGCCCCTGGTGCCGATGTTCGACGCCTGGTTCGGGGCCGTCACACCGGCAGCATGACCTCGTCGATCTGCCAGGGGTCGAGAAACTGCTCGGCGTATTTCAGGTAGACCTTCTCTTCCACGAAAACATCGAACAGGTCCGGATCGATGTGGCCGTTGAGCTTGAACTTGTGCATGATGCCCATCGCCTGTGACAGCTTCATGCCCGGCTTGTAGGGGCGGTCGCTTGCGGTGAGCGCCTCGAAGATGTCGGCGATGCCCATCACGCGGGCCTGCACCGACATCTGGTCGCGCGTGAGGCCCTTGGGATACCCTTTGCCGTCCATGCGCTCATGGTGCCCGCCCGCATACTCGGGCACGTTGCGCAGGTGCTTGGGCCAGGGCAGTTTCTCCAGCATCCGGATCGTGGCCACGATATGGTGGTTGATGGTGTTGCGCTCCGATTGCGTCAGCGTGCCCGCCCGGATGGTGAGGTTCTGCAGTTCGTCGGCGTTGAGGAACTCGGTCTCCATGCCGTCCACGTTGCGCCACATCCTGCTGCTGGCGATCTGGCGCACCCGGGCCAGCGTGTCTTCACGGGTCGACTCCGTGCCGGTGTTGGTGGCGCGAAGGAAGTCGCGGTCCGCGTGGATCGAATCGATCTGTGCACGGTACTCGGCCAGGACCTCGGTCTCGGCGGCGGGGTCGAGCTTCTCGCGCAGCTCGAGCTGGCGGCGCAGGGCGGCAATTTCAGCGTCGCGCTTGAGCACCTCGAAACGCGTGTCGATGAGTTCGATGCGGTCGAACAGGGTCTGCAGCTTGGTCGCCTTGTCCACCACATGCACCGGCGTGGTGACCTTGCCGCAGTCATGCAGCAGACCGGCGATCTTGAGCTCGTAGCGGTCCCGGTCATCCATGGTGAAACCGGCCAGCGGGCCGTGCCGGGTGGCATTCACGGCCTCGGCGAGCATCATCGTGAGCGCCGGCACCCGCTGGCAATGGCCGCCGGTGTAATGCGATTTTTCGTCGATCGCCAGGTTGATCAGGTTGATGAAGGATTCGAACAGCTGCTCCAGCTGGCTGATCAGCAGCCGGTTGGTCAGCGCGATCGCGGCCTGGGATGCCAGGGACTCGACCAGGCTCTGGTCGGAACTCGAGAAACGCACGACCTCGGTGCTGCCCGGCGGGCGGGCATTGATCAACTGCAGGACGCCGATCACCCCCCCCTCGTGGTTGCGCATGGGCACCGTCAGGAAGGACTGCGACCGGTAGCCGGTGCGTTCGTCGAAGCGGCGGGTGCCGGAGAAATCGAAATTCGGCTCGGTGTAGGCGTCCGCGATATTGACGGTCTGGTGGTGGATGGCGGCATACCCGGCCACCAGCGAATCATTGGGGGCGCCCTGATCGTCGAGCAGCGGCAGGTTGGGAAACAGGATCGGATTGCCGGAGGTCCCCCCCATGGCAATGCGCAGTGAATCGGTACGCAGGATCTCGAAACGCAAGGCCGTGTGGTCCTCGGTCATGCGGTAGAGCGTGCCGCCATCGGCATTGGTGATGGCCTTGGCGGCCAGCAGGATGCTCTCGAGCAGCTGCGTGATGTCGCGTTCCTTGGACAGCGACGCCCCGATCGCATTGAGTTGCTCGAGGCGGCGAAGCAGATCATCCACGGAGTCCAAAACAAGCCTCCCGTTGCAGTGCTGCGCGAAGCCGCGCGGTGACGGTCAAACCCGCCGCATTGTCGCAGGGATGCGCGAAAGCGTCCGGACGCATCCAGGTGTCCGCAGCGCTGGGCCCGCTCTCAGGGCTTGAGCAGCACCTTCAGGGCATTGCGCAGCCGCCGCTCGGCCGAGGGATCGAACGGCGCCGCCAGCACCTGGCCGACATCCTGGCCCCAGGTCTGGGCTGGCGCCGGATCGTTGCGCCGGGTGAGCAACTGCAGCTGGTACATGCGCCGGGCAGCGTTGTGCTCGGCCGGCGTGGGAACCTCGGAGGCGATCTCCAGGCGCAGCAGCGCGGTGTCCGCGGCGGCACCGGCCGGAGCAGACAAGGCCTGCACCCAGCCGGCGCGCGCGGCGCCCGCTGCGCGCGAGCCAAGCTCCTGGGCGCCAGGCACCAGAGCCGGGTCGCGTTTCTCCCAGGCGGCCAGCAGCTGCGACAAGGCTTCGCCATGGGCCTGCGATGCCAGCTTGCGCAATGCCATTTGCGCGCGCTCGAGGGCATCACGCTGGGCCCGGAAGGCGGCGTCGCCCAGGCGCGGCACGGGCACGCCAGCGCCGCGCGGTCCGCGATCGTCGGCATCGCGGCGCGGAGCGCCACGGCCCGCATCGCGGCTGTCCCCGCGCGGTCCTGCACCGAAGGGCGCACGGGCGCCGTCCTTGCGGTCTCCGGGGCGTCCGCCGCGCATCGGGGCAGCCGGCTCGGATTTTTTCATGCCGGGCCGGTCATCACCCCGCATGGCCACGACGGGCCGCGGTGCGGGCTTGGGTGGCACCAGCGCAGCGACAGGCGCTGCCTCGGTGGGTGCAGCCGCTTCTGCCGGGGGTGCGGAAGCCACTGCGTCTGCGCCACCGGGGGCAGATGCGGCATCGGCCCCCGGGGCCTCGGCCGCAGGTTTGTCCTGTGCCTGCGCGGCGGCTTCGGCCTGCGCCGTGTTGACTGCGCTTTGCGCCGTGGCCTGGCCGCGCAAAGCGGCCTCCAGGGCGGCCATCGCGGCCCGGATCTTCTGAGCGTCGCCGCTGGCATTGGCGGCTTCGAGGGCCTTGGCAGCTTCCAGCACCAGGCGGTCGTGCTCACCCAGCGCCGCCTCGGCCTTCTGGCGCTCCTGGGTCTTACGCTCGAAGGCCTCGTCGATCGGTTTTCGGAACGCATCCCAGAGCTTCTGCTCTAGGCGCCGGTCGATCGGCACGGCATGGGCCTCGGCCTGCCAGCGCTGCTGCAGGGCCTTGACGGCATCGACCCGCAGCACCGGCGCGCCACCCAGCTGCTTCGCCTCGTCGATCATGGCCTGGCGTTGCGCGATGCTCAGCGTGCGCAAGGCCTCCAGGGGGGCCGCTGCGGTGTCGATGGCCTCCTTCCAGAGGGGCTGCAGCTCGGCAAACATCTTCTCGCCGACATGACCGCCGTCGCGCCAGCGGTCTGCGAACTGGTGCAGGATGCGGGCGAAGCCGCGCCAGTCGTCGTCGAGCGCCGTCGTGTTGGCGGCCGCCCAGGCCTTGACCTCCGCGATCAGTGCCAGCCGCTGCGCGCGGTGCTCGGCGGCCTCGGTGCGGATCTTCTCGAGCCAGGCTTCGACCACCTTGTGGGCCTCATTGCAGGCTTCGTCGAAACGTTTCCACATCGCGTGGTTGGGCACACCGCCCTGATCGGTCTGCTTCCATTGCTCGCGCAGGGCGCGCAGGTTCTCCTGCATCTTGCGGCCACCGATGGCCTGGCCTTCCGGCCGCTTGAGCAGGCCCTCGGCCCGCGCGACCAGCTCCTCGCGCAGCTGGTCCGCGCGCCAGCGCTGCCAGCCCTCGAGCTCACCCGCGGCCGCCAGGGCGGCATGGGCCTTGTTCTCCAGGGAGTCGCTGACCAGCCTGGCGTTTTCCTTCAGCGCGTTGCGCAAGGCCGCAGCGGCGCCCGCGCTGGCCTTGCCATGGCCTTCGCCGATCTCCGCCTCCAGCTTGTCCAGCGCTTCCTGCACCCGGGCAGTGGCCTGCTGCCGCACTTCAGGGTCGATGCGCGGCTTCTGGACCCTGGGCGCCGCCTCGGCAGGAACACCGCGCGTCG
>JBIKTP010000574.1:0-2890 GCA_044348035.1 Burkholderiaceae bacterium | reverse complement strand
GACAGGCCGTCCGGAGGCTTGCGCTCCCTCGGCGACGGCTTGCGCCATCGACAGCGAGGCCATGGTCTCGCACAGGATCATGTCGACATGCGGCCCCAGAATCCGCGCCACCTCGGCATATTTCGGCGCTGCCACCTCGACCGGTTCGGCCAGCTCGGGGCGATAGGAAGCCTTCAGCGGCCCGATCGACCCTGCAATCCGCACGTTCGTCCGTGTGCCCTTGGCCTCATGGGCCTCCACCAGGGCGCGCAAGTGCAGCGCATGGAAGAGGTGATCCAGGTCGACGCGTTCCAGACGGTCGCGATGGATCGCATAGGTGTTGGTCGTGGCGACCGTGGCCCCGGCCTTGAAGTAGTCCTCGTGGATCTCGCGCACCATGCCGGGGTGGTCGATCATGATCCGCGTCGCCCACAAGGGCGTCGGTTCGTCGCCCGACCGTGCCACCAACTCCTGCCCCATTCCACCGTCCAGCAATGTGATCTTCGCCATGCCGCTCTCCCGTCTTTTTCCACCAACATCCACGCCGCGAGCCCGAAGTTCAAGGGTTTGATCCACCATCTCGGATAGGCCGAAGTGGCCTTTCCGATCTGCGCCTTGGACATGCAGGTGCATCCCGCCAGTGGCGGTTATGCGATTGTGCTTCATGCCAACCATACCCTCCTGGTCACCCCCCACAGGCGAAAGGGCGGTTGTCGGCGGTTGTCGGCGTAACCCATGCGCAATACACTCCCGGCATGAAGTCCGCCGTCATACCCCAAATTCGCGTCGAGCCAGAGCTGCGCGCTGAACTTGAGTCCGTGCTCCAGCCAGGGGAAACACTGACCGAGTTCATCGAGGCAACGGTGCGAAACGCGATTGCATTCCGACGCGTCCAGACCACTTTCCATGCGCGGGCGCAAGCGGCATCCGAGGAGTACCACCGTACGGGCGTCTCAGTGCCTGTTGCGACCGTCCTGGACAAACTCCAAACCAAGCTTGACGCCAGGCGCAAGAAGCTTGGCCGATGAGTTTTGTCGTCGAGCTGTCGCCCACAGCCGAGGCCGACCTGGAGCGGCTATTCGATTTCTTGCTCGACCGCGCCGAGGCGAGTGAAGACCTTGACCGCGCACAGGCCGCGATCGACGCGATCAGCGCGGCGGCTCAACACTGGCTGGCAGCGACGCCGTTCAGCTTTCGCAAGGCATCCCGCAACCCCGCGCAGCGGGAATTGATCATTCCGTTCGGAGGCACCGGATACGTCGCACTGTATGAGATCGTCAGCACGTCAAAAGTCGTGGCGCTGGCAGTACGGCATCAGCGTGAAGAGGACTATCACTGAGGTGCATGGTCGGTCCTTGCCCTACGTATGCAGCATGGCTGAAAGACACTCCGTCGCTTCATGATGGATGCGATCGGGTTGGCAGCGATTCGGTCTGGCTCAGCAAGTAGTCCCGAAACACTGCAGCTGGTGCCTGTGCGTGGAGCCCCAGCGCAACCGTCAAGAACACTTGTCCCTGGCTTGCAGGCTTGCTCCGCGCAGCGCGTTCAAACAAGGCCTGCGGGCCTGAGGGCACAGGCTGGAGTTCATGCAGTCCACAGGGTTCATGTCAGCAAGCGGTGTCGAGTCGCAGGCGCCGCGCGCTCGACTCGAGGTTGACAACCCAAGGCGCCGGATCAGGCCCAGGGGTCGACGACTGCAAGACCGGAGAAGTTGAAATGCGCCACGTTGCGCGTCGCAACGGCGTAGCCGAACTCGAGCGCAGTGGCCGCGATCATGAGGTCCGCCGAAGGACGGTTGCCACCTGCGAGTTGCGCAGCACGAATGGCGGCCCCTTCGTTGAAGGGCAGCACACGGCCCGCGTAGGCGATGCGAAGCGCGTTGAACCAGGTGCGCAGGGCCGGGGCCTTCGGCGAACTCCTGGCTTCCTCCATCAATGTGCCGCGCTCGATCTCCATGATCGTCAACGTCGTCAGATAGAAGGCACTCGCCGGGTAGGTCTGCGACCAGGCGCAGACTTTGGGATCCTGGTTGTGCGGCTTCTTGCGCAGTTCGGAGATGACGTTGGTGTCGAGGACGATCATGCGCAATCAGAGTTCGACGTCACGGAATTCGATGTCCATCCGCGGGATCTCGAGGACGTCGTCGGGAAGTGCGGGGAGCTGCTGCATCAGCGCGAACAACGAAGGCGCCTTGCCTTGCAAACGGTGGTATTCGTCAATGTTGAGCATCACGAAGGCGGGATGGCCACGGTCGGTGATCAGAACCGGGCCTGTGAGCGCAGCTGCCTTGGCTGCCGCGACGTCGCGGGTGAAGTCTCGGCTGGAGAAAATTCTGGCGCTCATGAGGGCCCTCCAAGGTAGTCGAACATACAATGTTTGTATGCTATAACATTGTTCCTCGCGCTGCAAGCGGGCGGGCGACACGAGTGCTCGGCGGGGAAATGTTCAGCGGACAGCCATTGGTCAGGTCGATCCTGTTCCAAAACCCACCCTCCCTCTGCCGCATGCATTGGCGCCAAGCTTGAATCGCCGTAAGTGACTGTCAATACAGGACAATGCAGATATCCGCAGCCAATCAGTCACATCACCGACAGATACGACTGCGATTGTTGTATCGGGTATATGACTTTCCAAGAATCGCGCAAGACCACTGATGCAAAAGGAAAATTTCCAGAACACGCCTGCTGATGCGCAACTTGCAGGGCACACACCCATGATGCAGCAGTACCTCGGCCTCAAAGCCGGGTACCCCGACACCCTGCTGCTCTACCGCATGGGCGACTTTTACGAGCTTTTTTTTGCCGACGCGCAGAAGGCCGCCCGGCTGCTGGACATCACGCTGACGCAGCGTGGCCAGTCCGCCGGACAGCCGGTCATCATGGCCGGCGTGCCCTTCCATTCGGTCGAGACC
>JBIKTP010000573.1:0-2896 GCA_044348035.1 Burkholderiaceae bacterium | reverse complement strand
ACCAGCGCTCCGCGCTCGACCCGAACCTGGAGTGGGAGATGTCGCTGGTCAAGGACTCCGTGACGCCCGGCAATGCCCACTACAACGAGAAGGCTGCACGCGCCAAGCTGATGCGCGAAGGCCCTGCCGGGCAGGACGGCCACTGGGGCGCCACGCCCGATGGCAAGGGCTATGCCCACGGCGACGAGAAGATGAACTGTTATTCCTGCCACCTGTCCTGGACGACCAGCTGCGCGGGTTGCCACCTGCCGATCCAGGCCAACTGGAAGACCGAGCGCCTGCACTACGAGGGGGGCGAGACCCGCAACTATGCCAGCTACAACCCGCAGGTCGCGCGCGACGACATGTTCCAGCTCGGTATCCACGGGCCGGTGAAGGGCGGCAAGATAACGCCAGTGCGCTCCAGCTCGGCGCTGGTGCTCTCCAGCACCAACATCAACCGCGAGAAGATCTACATCCAGCAGGCGCCGATCGCGGCCAGCGGGTTTTCGTCGCAGGCCTTTGCGCCGCATTACCCGCACACCGAACGCAAGACCGAGACCAAGACCTGTTCGGACTGCCATGTCAACCAGAAGGACGACAACAACGCCATCATGGCCCAGCTGCTGCTGCAGGGCACCAACTACGTGAACTTCGTGGGCTACAACGCCTGGGTGGGCGCAGCGAAACACGTGGAGGCGGTGCAGGTCACCGAGTGGGATGAGCCGCAGGCCGTGATCGGCAGTTATCTGCAGCGGTATGCCTACCCCGACTGGTACCGCCAGCACCTCGATGCCAGGGCCCGCCTGCAGCAGGCCCATGACCACGGAACCCGCGGGCCGGCGCAATGTATCCAGCTGCGCGGCGAATACCTGTTTGTGGCGGAGGGCGCCGGGGGCATGCGGGTCTACGATGTGGCCAGCATTGCCAACAAGGGCGTGTCGCAGCGCATCGTGAGCGCGCCGTTCTCGCCGCTGGGGCAGAACACGCATGTCGCATCGCCCAGTGCGACCTGCGTGGCCCTGCCCACCAACCAGCCGATCGCGCCCGAGCGCAACACCGGCGAGCTGATGAGGGTCACCAACCAGGAGCAGGCCTTCCACCCGATCTACCACTACGCGTTCATCACCGACAGCCGCGAGGGCCTGATCGTCGTGAATGTCGACACCCTGGCCGATGGCGAGCCGCGCAACAACTTCCTCAGGCGTGCCGTGACCTGGAACGGCGAGGGCGCCAGCCGGGGCGTGCTCGATGGTGCGCGCCACATCACGGTGGGTGGGCATTACCTCTACATCACCACCGCCCGCGGCCTGGTGATCGTGGATGTGGACGACCCGCTCAGGCCGCGCTGGCTGGCCACCGTGCCGCTGCAGGACGCGCGCGCCAGCGCGCTGCAGTTCCGCTACCTGTGGGTCACCACCGCCCAGGGGCTGGAGCTGGTGGACGTGACCTCGCCGCGCAGGCCGCTGCATGTCGAGAGCGCCCGCGTGCCGCTGGCCGATGCGCGCAAGGTCTATGTGGCGCGTACCTACGCCTATGTCGCAGCCGGCGCCGAGGGGCTGGTGATCGTGGATGTGGAGCGCCCGCGCCAGCCGCGCATCGAGACCCGGGTGCAGCAGGGCGACACGCCGGCGACCAGCCTGCGCGACAGCCAGGACGTGATCGTGGGCTCCACCAACGCCTCGCTGTTCGCCTATGTGGCCGATGGAGCGCATGGGCTCAAGGTGCTGCAGCTCACGGCGCCCGACACGCAGCCGAAGTTCTATGGCTTCTCGCCGGTGCCCAAACCCCAGGTGATCGCCTGGCGCGACACCCGTTCGCCGGCGTTGTCCCTGTCCAAGGGCCTCGACCGGGACCGCGCGGTGGACGAGACCGGCGGCCAGATCGCGGTGTTCGGGCGCATCGGCTCGCGGCCCTTCAATGCGGCCGAGATGGCGCGCCTGTACCAGCGCAAGGACGGCAGCGTCTGGACTGTCACCGACACGCCGGGGACGTCGTATTCGCATGTCGGTGCTCCGGGAGCGGCCGGCGCGCAGGCCGCCGCTCCCGCCACACCTGCCGCACCTGTCCGGGGGGCCCGCCCATGAGACCGATCCGATTCCTGCAACGCATGGCTGTCGCCTGGCTGCTGGCCGTGTGCGGCCTGCAGGCCGCCGCCCAGGTGCTGCCCGACAAGTCGCGCGACAAGACCCTCGGGGTGGTGACCTGTGCCAGTTCGCTGTGCCATGGCTCCATCGCCTCCTGGAACGGCTCGCCGGTGAACCAGAACGAATACGTGGTCTGGTCACGGCTGGACAAGCATGCGCGGGCCTACAACCTGCTGCTCAACGAGAAATCGCGCCGCATCGCGGCCAACCTGGCCTTGCCGGAGCCGGCGCACCAGTCGCGCGTGTGCCTGGATTGCCATTCCCATGTACCTGCGAATGCCGCGCCCGCCCACAAGGTCAGCGACGGCATCGGGTGCGAGGGCTGCCACGGGCCGGCCGAACGCTGGATCGCCTCGCACACCGAACCCGAGGCCAGCCACCGGGCCAATCTGGCCAACGGCCTGTACCCCAGCGACCAGCCGCTGGCGCGTGCCAGGCTGTGCCTGTCCTGCCATTTCGGCACCGCCGACAAATATGTCTCCCACCGCATCATGGCGGCCGGCCACCCGCGCATGAGTTTCGAGATGGAGACCTTCACCAACCTGCAACCGGCGCATTTCAAGATCGATGCCGACTACATCGCGCGCAAGGGCAATGTCGACGGCGTGCGCATCTGGGCGATCGGCCAGGCGGTGGCGGTGGGAACGCAGATCGACATCCTGCTCGACCCGCGCCGCGGGCGCGACGGCGCGTTCCCGGAACTCACGCTGTTCGACTGCCATGCCTGCCACCACCCGATGGCCGACACGCGCTGGAAACCGGTCGGGACC
>JBIKTP010000055.1:0-9038 GCA_044348035.1 Burkholderiaceae bacterium | reverse complement strand
GTGGTGGGCTGCTGTGCCGTGGCGTTCCTGCTGACGGCAGTCTTTCTTTACCGGGCGCTGATGCGGGCGACCCGTGCACCAGAGCCCGCTTTCGACGCCACGCTGGCTGAGCTCCAGGAAGACATTCGCAGCCTGAAGGCGGCCTCCGGCCATGCAAAAGCGCCTGATTGAACTCAGCGAGCAGCGCGGGCGCCTGCGCGAGCGCATCGCCCACCAGCGCATCGCACTGGCACGCGATCTCCAGCCGCTGCTGGCCCCTCTGTCGCTGCCTGCACGTCTCGCTGCCTCGGCACGGCACGGCAGGGACTTCCTGCGGGGCCATCCCTACGTGGCCGGCAGCGCTGCGCTGGGCCTGCTGGTCCTCAAACCCCGCTTTGTCCTGCGTTGGGCGCAGCGGGGTCTGCTGGCCTGGCGCGCCTGGCGCAGCGTGCGCGGCATGGTGCCCGGGCTGATCCGGAGTTTTCTGGGGCGCTGAGGCGCGCCGTGCCTGCAGTAGCCTGGGTCACTGCATCGGCCGCGCCCGGTGCTGGGCGACGTCGAGTTCCGTCACGCCTCCCGACTGGTTGCCCCACGCATCGCGGATGTAGCTGATCACGGCAGCCACCTCCGCATCGCTGAGCAGCATCTGGTAGGGCGGCATCCCGAAGGGCCGCGGATTGCCCGCCGTCGCGGGCGTGAATCCGCCCCGCAACACCACCTGGACCAGATTCACCGTGTTGTCCATGCGCACCGCCCGGTTTCCAGCCAGTGGGGGATACGCAAGTGCCACACCCTCACCCCCTGCCCCGTGGCATCCGGCGCAATGGTCCTTGTAGATCCGCTCACCCAGTGCCAGGGTGCGGGCCGCGGCCGGCACCACCGGGCCGGCGCTGCGTGCATGCGCAGGCAATGTCTGCAAATAGATCGCCATGGCCCGCAGGTCGTCCCGGCTCAGATGCTGCGTGCTGTGCAGCACCACCTCGGCCATGGGCCCGAGCGCCGACCCGCGCTGCGACACGCCGGTCTGCAGGAGTTGGACCACCTGCGCGGGCTCCCACTGCGCGACGCCAGCCTCGGAAGCATCCAGCAAGGACGGTGCATACCAGCCCTGCATCGGAATCTGCCCACCAGCCAGGGCCTGGGCGTCGGCGCTTGCGCCCAGCAGATTGCGCGGTGCATGGCAGGCACTGCAATGGCCCAACCCCTGCACCAGGTAGGCTCCGCGGTTCCAGTCGGCCCCGCGATTCTCCTGGGGCGCCAGCGGCCCTGCACGGAAATACAGGGCGCGCCAGACCGCCAGCGCCCACTGCGTGTTGTAGGGCCAGCGCAACTGGTGCGCCTGCGCCGTCCGCGAGACGGCCGGGAGGCTGCGCAGATACGCCCACAAGGCGTCCGAGTCTGCCCGGGTGACCCGGGTGTAGCTGGTGTAGGGGAAGGCTGGCAACAGCAGGCGGCCATCGCGCGAACGACCGTGGTGCATGGCCCGCCAGAAATGTGCCGCCGACCATGCGCCGATACCGGTCTGGGGGTCGGGCGTGAGGTTGCCGGAGAACACCGTGCCAAACGGCGTTGCGATGGGTCGCCCGCCAGCGTATGGCACATCGCCGCGGCGGGTGTGACAGGCCATGCAGTTGCCGGCCCGCGCCAGGTAGGCGCCGCGCACCAGTACCACTGGTGTGGCCACAACTGCCGTGCCGGCATCGTCCACATCCACCGGATCGTGCATGCCCAGCCACCAGACCGCGCCCGCGAGGGCGAGCATTGCAGCCATGGCACCGCCTATCGTCCACTTCCAGAGGCTCATCGCACGACACCGCCGAGTTCGGGCGCGCTGCCGCACGCGATGGATATCGGACCGGGCGCACGAACCGGCGCCAGTCGGACGGCGCGCGTGTCCGACGGCAGGGGCTGCGCGGCGAGCCATGCGGTGATGGCAGCCATTTCATCGTCCTGCAGTCGACGCACCAGTTGTGCCATGCAGTCCGGTGCATGGGCCTGCCGCTGCCCGGCCTTCCAGGCACCCAGCTGGCTGTTCAGGTAGTCCCGTGGCAAGCCCAGCAGGCCGGGCACATGGGGCCAGACGCCGGTCAACGCGCTGCCATGGCAGGACACACAGGCCGGTACCCCGCGCGCGGGGTCGCCGTTGCGTACCAGCAGTTCCCCGCGGCGAAGCTCGGCAGCGGGTGCCTGTGCTGGCTGCGGTGGCGGATAAGGCAGGTCCAGGCTGGCAAAGTAGCGGGCGATCTCTGCCAGGTAGGCATCGCTCAGCGGGTCGACCATGGCCGTCATCAAACCGTAGTGCCGGCGCCCGTCGCGAAAATTCCGCAGCTGGTTGAAAAGGTAGCCCTCGGGCTTGCCGGCGATCCGAGGGTAGTAGCCGTCTGGCGCGGCACGCCCCTCCTTGCCGTGGCACAGGGTGCATGGCAGCATGCGCTGGGCCATGCTGTCCTCGAAGGCCATGACACTGCCCGGCACTGCGGCCAGAACGAGCAGGCAAAGAGCCACGAGACTTGACAACCTGCGGGCCCTGACCACGAATCTGCACTCCTTGCAAGAGGGTGTCGGCCAGCCCTCTGCCGCACCAACGTAACCGCCCATTATCGGACGGGCGAGGGCGAGGGCGAGGGCGAGGGCGAGGGCGAGGGCGAGGGCGAGGGCGAGGGCGAGGGCGAGGGCGAGGGCATGGCTCAGGCGTTCGCTCGCGCAGGCAGGTGCGCCTCCCGGATCGGCAGGTGCACCAGCGCCGCGCCGATCGCGAGCAGGATGTCGATGATCCAGACCAGGTCGAAACTGCCGGTCGCCTCGAAAACCTGCCCACCGAGCCAGGCACCCAGGAAGCCGCCAACCTGGTGCGACAACATCACGATGCCAAACAGCATGGCCATGTTGGACGGGCCGAAGAACTTCAGCACCAGACCCACGGTCGGTGGCACGGTGGACAGGTAGGTCAGGCCCATGACGGCTGCAAACACCAGCAGCACCGGGCCTGTCTTGGGCGCCATCAGGAACACCAGCACCGCCAGCGCACGCACGCCGTAGACGAGGGACAGCAACGACTTCATGCGCCAGCGCCCCACTGCCCAGCCCATCGCAATACTGCCGGCGATGTTGAACAGGCCCAGCACGGCCAGGGACCAGGCACCGTATTGCACCGGCAGACCACATGCCGCGACAACACCCGGCAGGTGCGTCGCAAGAAACGCGACATGAAATCCGCACACGAAAAAACCGGCGGCAAGGTAGCGGTAACTCGGCAACTGCCAGGCCTGCGCGACTGCCGCGCGCACACTGAGTCGCGGCTCGCTGGACGGGGTGCCCTGCTGCGTATTGCCGCGCAGAATCCAGGCCGCCGGGAGCGCGATCAACACGATCAACGCCAGCAGCTGCAGTGCATTCATCCAGCCCACCGCCACGAGCAGGCCGCCGGCAATCGGCGCTATCGCGAACTGCCCCAGCGAACCGCCCGCATTGACCACTCCGCTGGCCAGGCCACGACGATGCACCGGCACCAGACGCGTGGTGGCGGACATCAGTACCGCGGGCCCGGCCATGCCGGCACCGCCGGCTGCAAGAATGCCGATCGCGAAGATCAGCCCGGCCGTGCTGGTCATCCAGGGCGTCAGGAAGGTGCCGACCGCGACCAGCAGCATGCCGGCCAGCAATACCCGGCCAGCGCCCACCCGGTCGGCGATGGCCCCTGCGAACGGTTGGGTCAGGCCCCACCACAATTGCCCGAAAGCGAACGCCAGGCTGATCTTGGCCAGCCCCAGACCGGTGGCGGTGTTCAGGGGGCTCAGGAAAAGCGCCATCGACTGCCGCACACCCATCGTCACCGCAAAGGTGCCGGCCGCTGCCAGCAGCACCAGCCAGAGGACAGGCGGCAGGCGGGGTCGGCCAGGCTCACGCATGCGCGGCCACCGGCGCGATGGCCCCCGGGCCGGACGACAACACCGCCATGCAGCTGTCGATCAGCAGGTGCAGATCGGCGACGCGGGCCGGACCCAGCTGTGCATTGAGCGCGAGTTGCGCCGACTTCCAGCGACGCTGCGCCTCCATGCGCTTCGCGCGGCCTTCTGGCGTGCAGGAGACGCTTCGGCTGCGGCCGTCCGGCCCGGCTCCGACCTGTACCCAACCCGCTGCCACCAGCGGCTGCAGGTTGCGCGTCAGCGTGGAGGGCTGCATCTTCATGGCGCGAGCCAGCGCGCCAGGCGCCATCGGACCGAGCTTGACGATATGCGATAACAGCGAGTACTGGGTGGTGCGCAGACCCACACGGGCCAGCTCCAGGTCATAGTGCTGGTCGAGTCGGCGCATGAGCTGGCGAAGGCGCAGATGGGTGCAACCTTGGGGCAAGGGCCCTTCCGCAGTGGGTGGCGCAGACACGTGCATCATTCGATTGTAGCTACAATTGTTTGAGATGCAACTATTGGAGAAGTCGTGATGACCACCACGCCCAGCGGCACCGGCGCTGCAGACCCCGACACCCTCGCCATATGGTTGGCCGTCGAGCAGGAAGTTCGGGCCCGCCACCGGAACGGACGGGGCTTCGGTGTGGCAGACCGCGATCAGGTTCGCCACATGAGCGGTCTGGAGATGCTGCAGGCCATGCTGCAGGGCGAGATCCCTGGCGCGCCCATCGCAGGCACGCTCGATTTCCTGATGGTCGAGGTCAGCCCAGGCCGCGCGGTATTCCAGGGAACACCTGGCGTCGCGCACTACAACCCGCTGGGTAGCGTGCACGGAGGCTGGTTCGCCACCCTGCTCGACTCGGCGCTTGGCTGCGCGGTCCACAGCATGATGCCGGCCGGCCGCGCCTACACCACGGCAGAGTTGCACGTGAACCTGGTCCGCGCCATCACCACCGGAGTGCCGAGGGTCCGCGCCATCGGCCAGGTGGTCCATTGCGGCCGTCAGCTGGCAACGGCCGAGGCGCGTCTGGTCGGGCCCGACGGCACCCTGTATGCCCACGCCAGCACCACCTGCCTGGTTTTTGCCCTGCCGCCGCCAGCGCAGCCGTGAGGTTTCGGGCATGATGGCACCGTCGTCAATACCATCTTGGGGGTCTTCATGCGCCATCTGGCCCGTGTTTTTCTGATGTGGCTCGGCCTGAGCGGCGCTGCGCTGCTGCCCACCGCGCAGGCGGCTGTCAGCAGCGCGCAGGTGCAACAGGTCCAGCAACTGGTGCGCGCGCAGCTCGATGCCTTCGCGGCCGACGATGCGCCCCGCGCTTTCTCCTATGCGGCTGCCAGCATCCAGCAGATGTTCGGAACGCCCGAGGTCTTCCTCCAGATGGTGCGCACCAGCTACCCGGTGGTCTACCGGCCCGCGTCCGTGACCTTCCTGACTCCAAAACCCGATGGCCCGGGCATCGTGCAACCGGTGCACATGACCGATGCCGCAGGCGCGTCCTGGCTGGCCCTGTACCGGCTGGTGCAACTGGAAGACAAGTCCTGGCGGATAGCCGGCTGCATTCTGGCCGCGAGCAGCGCGCAGCGCACCTGACCCGCATACCGCGGGGAAGGCCCCGGGTTGCCCGCGTGGGAGAATCGTCCGTCTCTTTTCCGGAACACCCACCCCATGCGAATCCTCCACACCATGCTGCGCGTCGGTGACCTGCAGCGGTCCATCGACTTCTACACCAAGGTCCTGGGCATGCAGCTGCTGCGCACCTCCGAGAACCCGCAGTACAAGTACACACTGGCCTTCGTCGGTTACGGCTCCAATCCAGACCATGCCGAGCTCGAACTCACCTACAACTGGGGGACGGACAGCTACGACATGGGCACAGCCTTTGGCCATGTCGCGCTGGGCGTCACCGATGCCTATGCGGCCTGCGAGAAGATCCGCGCCGCCGGCGGCAACATCACCCGGGAACCCGGGCCAGTCAAGGGGGGCACCACCGTGATTGCCTTCGTGACCGACCCCGATGGCTACAAGATCGAACTGATACAGCGCAACGCCTGATGGCTACGCTCGAGCAGCGCGGCGTGCTGCTGGTCTTCGCGTCGGCGGCCGTGTGGAGTTTTGGCGGGGCGATTGCCCGATACCTCAGCGTGACCGACAGCTGGACGGCGATCTTCTGGCGCTCGGTATTCGCCGGCCTGTTCCTGCTGGGCTTCATGCTGTGGCGCGAAGGTCGTGCGGGTACCGTGCAGCTGTTCAGGGCCATGGGCTGGGCCGGCGTGTGGGTTGGCGTGTGTTTCGCCACCGCATCCACCTGCTTCGTGGTGGCGCTGGGCTACACCACGGTGGCCAACATCCTGCTTATGCAAGCCGGAGCACCACTGTTTGCGGCGCTGGCAGGCGCCGTGCTGTTTCGGGAACGCATCGGCCTGCCGACCTGGCTGGCGATTGCTGCAGTGATCGCAGGCGTGGGCATCATGGTGTCGGACTCGCTGGCGGGGCGCGTGTCGCCCATCGGGGATGGCCTCGCCCTGCTGATGTCGGTGGCAGTGGCGGCGGCCACCGTCCTCACGCGCCGCCATGCCGAGGTGGGCATGATGCCCGCGGTTTTCCTGGGTACGGTCATCGCGGCGGCGGTCGGCGGGGTGATGGCAGGACAGATGCAGGTCAGCGCCACCGACGCTGCCTTGCTGTTCGTGTTCGGTGCACTCAACCTCGGGCTGGGCATGGCGCTGTTCGTGACCGGTGTGCGCCTGGTGCCGGCCGCGCTGGCCGCATTGATCGGCACGGCAGAGCCGGTGCTGGGCCCGCTGTGGGTCTGGCTGGTGCACAGCGAACTGCCAGGGACTCGCACCCTGGTGGGTGGGGGCGTGGTCATCGCTGCGCTGGTGCTGCATCTGGCCTGGCAGTTCCGCCAGCAGAATCCGGCCCCTCAGGTGCCGCTGATGGACTGACGCGGCGGGCCCATCGCCCTTTCAGGCCATGCCGGTCAGGCCGCCACCGCCATCGGAGGCTTCACCAGCGGTGAGCGGATCAGGTAGTCGAAGGCACTGAGTGCCGCCTTGGCGCCCTCCCCCGCCGCGATCACGATCTGCTTGTAGGGCACGGTGGTCGCATCCCCGGCCGCGAACACCCCAGGCAGGCTGGTGTGGCCTTTCGCGTCCACCACGATCTCGCCGAACTTGCTGAGCTCCAGCGTGCCCTTGAGGAACTCGGTGTTGGGCACCAGCCCGATCTGCACGAACACACCCTCCAGCGACAGCAGGTGCTCCTGCTCGGTGGCGCAGTCGCGAAAGCGCAGCCCGTTCACCCTCTGGCCGTCGCCGGCGATCTCCGTCGTCTGGGCATTCACATGGATGCGCACGTTCGACAGGCTTCTGAGCTTGTTCACCAGCACCGCATCGGCCTTGAGCGCATCGGCGAACTCGACCAGGTCCACATGCTGGACCACACCCGCAAGGTCGATCGCGGCCTCCACGCCGGAGTTGCCGCCACCGATCACCGCCACGCGCTTGCCCTTGAACAGCGGGCCGTCGCAATGCGGGCAATAGGCCACACCCTTGTTGCGGTACTGCTGCTCGCCGGGCACGTTGACATTGCGCCAGCGCGCACCGGTGGACAGCACCACGCTGCGCGCCTTGAGCGTTGCGCCATTCGCCAGCTGCACCTGCACCGGGCCGCCCGGCTCGGTGGCGGGAATCAGGCGCTCGGCGCGCTGCAGGTTCATGATGTCCACGCCATAGTGACGCACCTGCGCCTCCAGTGCGCTGGCGAACTTCGGACCGTCCGTCTCCAGCACCGAGATGTAGTTCTCGATCGCCATGGTGTCGTTGGTCTGGCCACCAAAACGCTCGGCGGCCACGCCCACACGGATCCCCTTGCGAGCCGCGTACACGGCGGCAGCAGCGCCGGCAGGGCCTCCGCCGACGATCAACATGTCGTAGGGGGCCAGCGCATCGAGCCGCGCGGCCTCGCGCGCCTCGGACTTCACGTCGAGCTTGGCGACGATCTCCTCCAGCGACATGCGCCCGGAGCCGAACACCTCGCCGTTGAGATAGACCATCGGGACCGCCATCACCTGCCGCTGGTCGACCTCGGTCTGGTACAGGGCGCCGTCGATCACCACCGTCCGGATGCGCGGGTTGACGATGGCCATCAGAGACAGCGCCTGCACCACGTCCGGGCAGTTGTGGCAGGACAGGGACATGTAGACCTCGAAGCGCAGCTCGCTGTCCAGGCCGCGGATCTGGTCGATCACCTCTGCGGCTACCTTGGGCGGATGCCCGCCTGTCCACAGCAGCGCAAGGACGAGGGACGTGAATTCATGCCCGAGCGGAATGGCGGCAAACCGCACGCCGCCGGTCTCACCGTCACGGGCCACCACGAAGGATGGCTTGCGGCTGTCGGTGCCGGTCTCGTCGAATGCGACCTTGTCCGAAAGGCTGGCGATCTCCTGCAGGAGCGTGCGCAGTTCCGCCGACTTTGCCCCGGCGTCGAGCGAGGCGATCAGGCGGATCGGGCGCTGCAGCTTGCCCAGGTAGGCCTGGAGCTGGAATTTCATGGCGGTATCGAGCATGGGGATGTCCTCGGTTGGGAGTGAATGGGGCAGGTGCCAGTGCCACCGTGGCATGGGGCCCGTCCTGTGGCGGACGCACCCCATGGGGCTGCGGTACTGGACTTGCGGTCAGTGCATCAGATCTTGCCGACCAGGTCCAGCGACGGGGCCAGCGTGGCCTCGCCTTCCTTCCACTTGGCGGGGCAGACTTCACCGGGGTGGCTGGCCACGTACTGGGCGGCCTTCACCTTGCGCAGCAGCTCCAGTGCATCACGGCCGATGCCGCCGGCGGTGATTTCGACGATCTGTATCCTGCCCTCGGGGTCGACCACGAAGGTGCCACGGTCGGCCATGCCCTCGGATTCGATCATCACGTCGAAGTTGCGGGTGATGGTACCGGTCGGGTCACCGATCATCGGGTACTGGATCTTGCCAATGGTGTCCGAGGTGTCGTGCCAGGCCTTGTGGGTGAAATGCGTGTCGGTCGACACGGAATAGATCTCCACGCCCATCGACCGGAATGTGGCGTAGTGGTCGGCCAGGTCGCCGAGTTCGGTCGGGCACACGAAGGTGAAGTCTGCGGGGTAGAAGAACACGACGG
>JBIKTP010000572.1:0-2900 GCA_044348035.1 Burkholderiaceae bacterium | reverse complement strand
ACGCGGTTGTGGCTGGAGACCGGTCCCGGACCGGCTTTCGAGCCGGCCCGCACCTTGTACCGGCGTGCCGGTTTCACGCTCTGCGGCCCCTTTGCCGATTACCGCGAAGATCCCTACAGCGTTTTCATGTGCCTGACGCTGGGGCCGTCCTGAGGCCTGCGATGCCTTCCCTCGACACCACCGTCGCGTTCTTCGGCCTTGCGTTGCTGCTGGGCTTCACCCCGGGGCCGGACAATCTTTTCGTATTGATGCAATCGGCAACCCATGGCCGCCGCGCCGGATTTCTGGTCGTGCTGGGCCTGTGCACCGGCCTGCTGGTGCATACGGCTGCGGTGGTGCTGGGCCTGGCGGCGGTGTTCGCGGCGTCCGCGACAGCGTTCCTGGCGCTCAAGTTTCTCGGGGCAGCCTACCTGGCCTGGCTGGCCTGGAATGCCTGGCACGCGCCCGGGGAAGACGGGCCGCATGCTGCCGCCGGCGAGCAGCCACCGCTGGCGGCCGGGCGGCTGTTCCTGCGCGGCATCCTGATGAACATCACCAACCCGAAGGTGGCGCTGTTCTTTCTGGCGTTGCTGCCGCAGTTTGTCGAGCAGCGGCGTGGTGCCGTGGCGCTGCAGCTGGTCTGGCTCGGGCTGGTCTTCATCGTCGCGACGCTGGTGTCGTTCGGCTGCATCACGGTGCTCGCCGCGCGCATTGGACATTGGCTGCGCGCCTGCGCGCCCGCCCGGCGCATGCTGAACCGTCTGGCGGCGGCGGTTTTTGCCGGCCTGGCGGCACGGCTGGCCCTGGCGGAGCGCTGAGACGCCATGGATGACCAGCCTGTTCCCTGCATGGTGCTGCCGTCGGTGGCGGTGCAGTTTGCGCAGAAGTTCATGGCCATTCGGCGGCCGGGCATCCTGCCGCTTGGCCTGTCGCTCCCGTTCAGCGCGCTGGATGCGCCAGTGGCAGGGCCTTGAGGCCACGACGCGATGACCGTGCGCCCTGGTCCATTGCCGGGACGGCCACTGCAGTGGCATGTGCAGCACGGCCCCATTGCAGGTGCCATCGGGCGGGTCGTCGAGCTGCACGCACGCTACTACCAGGCGCTGGCAGGGTTCGGGCTGCCCTTCGAGGCCCGCGTGGCGCGAGAGATGTGCGACTTCTGTGAACGCTTCGACGACCGGCGCGACGCCATGTGGCTGGCGATGGACGGCGATGTGATCGAAGCAGCCCTCACCATCGATGGGCTGCACGCTGCCGGGGAGGGTGCGCACCTGCGCTGGTTTATCGCTTCCGGGCGCGCGCGCGGTTCCGGGGTCGGGGGCGTTCTGATGCGCCAGGCGATGGATTTCTGCGATGCGCGGGGCTACCGCCGCACCTACCTGTGGACATTCGAGGGGCTCGATGCCGCACGCCGGCTCTACGAGCGCCACGGCTTCCAACTGGTGCACCAGGCGCGCGGAACGCAGTGGGGCACCGAGGTCAACGAACAGCGCTTCGAGCGCGTCCGTTGACAGGGATGCGTCAGAAGCGCCAGCCGAGGCCTACCCTGACGAGCCGGGGATCCACCCTGAGGCTGCCCACCTTGGCGCCGAACGTGTTCACATGGGCCTTGATCGCGCCCATGCCCGTGGTGTGGCATCGGAGCGTGAGCGTCGGCCGAAGGTGCTTGAGCGAGCCGATACAGTCCGTCCTGGGCTTGCGCGACCGCGTGTGTGGCCGGTGTGCCGGCCACAAGCAGGGTCAGCGAGCTGGCGCGAAGGATATCGGTTGTTTTCTCGGAGCAATTCCCTGGATGTGCGGCGGAGAAAACCTCCCGCCGGCAGGCATTGCACCGCTTCCGGCCGCGCCGGTTGTTGCGGTGCATCAAAGGCCCTGCGGATGTCGCCGGGACACTACAGCTGGCTACACACTGCCAGCACACCTGCGAGCACCAGCACCAGGCCGGTACCCTCGCGCATGCTCATGCGTTCCTTGAAGAACTGCCGTGACACCAGGTAGCTGAAGAACACCTCGACCAGGCCGAGGGTGCGCACATCCACCGCTGGCCGCATCGCGGCGGCCGTCAACCAGCCGATCGAGGCCAGCGCACCCATCATGCCGGCCAGCAGCGAGGGGCGCCAGGCCTGGGCGATGGCCTGCATCGTGCCGGGCTGGCGCCACAGGATCCAGCCACCGAGCAGCAGGCTTTGCGCGGTCTGGGCCAGCAATACGTTCCAGGCGCCGATGATCCAGGGCGACATCGGTGCCAGCGCCAGTGCCGCGCCGCGGTAGCCGACCGCAGAGAGCGCAAAGCAGGCGCCCGAGGCCAGCCCGAACCAGGCGGCGTTGCCGTTCCAGGCCGCGGCACCGGGCGCCACCTTCCCTGGCAGCGACAGCAGCACCACCCCGACGGTGGCCACCACCATCGCGATGCCCGTGAGCAGGGTGGGCAGCTCCTGCAGGATCAGCGCGGCAAAGATGCCGACCTGCAGCACCTCGGTCTTGGAGAAGGTGACGCCGATGATGAAGTTGCGCTGCTTCATGGCCATGAGCAGGCAGGCCGTCGCCACGAGCTGCGCACCGGCGCCCAGCGCCAGCCACCCTGCGTAGGCAGCGCTGACGGGCGGCAAGACCAGCGAGGTGCCGGTGATGCCGTGCACCAGCAGTAGCCAGCTGGCGGCGAACGGCAGCCCGTACAGAAACCGCACCAGGGTGGCCGCCAGCGTGCCCAGACCCGCCACCAGCGTGCGCTGGGTGGCATTGCGGATGGTCTGCGCAAATGCGGCCCAGATGACGATCGGGATCCAGGCCCATGCGGCCACGGCGGATGCTTGCATGCAATGGAATGCCGCGCCGGGGCGGGCGGCAGCTCAGTAGGTGCCAGGCTGCAGGATACCCCGGTCCACGGTGGCGATGTCGGTGTGCCCGCAAAAAGCCATCGT
>JBIKTP010000571.1:0-2904 GCA_044348035.1 Burkholderiaceae bacterium | reverse complement strand
CTTCAGGCGGGCCAGTGCGCAGGCCTGTCGGCCAGAGCCGCCCTTGGGCGCAACCACGCCATCGCCGCAGCGTTGAATGCATCCGGGTTCTCGATGTTGCTGAGGTGCCCCGCCCGGGGCAGGACACTCACCGGAGCGCCGCCCATCTTCGCGGCCATTTCGTGGTGCATGGCGACCGGCGTGAGGCTGTCGTGCGCGCCCACGATGAAGTGCGCTGGCGCGCTGATCGACGAGATGTCCCCCAGCACGACCTGCTCCACCGTGGCTTGCAAAGACTTGATGTAGGAGTCCTTGTGCAGTGCCGCGATGCTGTCCACCAGTTGCTGCAGATGCTCGGGGCGGGCATTCGGGCCCACCAGGCTGCGGGCCACGGCGTCGGCAATGTCGCGGGGCTCCTTGCCAGCCAGCAAGGGCGCCCGCCGGCTGTCGACGAACGCCTGGCGTTGCGCGGGCGAAAAGGCTTCGAAACCTTCATGGGTATCGACCAGCGTGAGGGTGGCGATGCGCGCGGGGTGCAGCAGCGCGGCGCGCATCGCGATCCGGCCTCCCATCGACAGACCGACCAGGTGCGCGCGTTCCGCGCCGAAATGGTCCAGCACCCCCAGCAGGTCCAGGACAAACTGGTCGAAGGCCAGAGGACCTGGATAGTCGTCGCTGTCGCCGTAACCGCGGGCGTCCCAGGCGATACACGAGAAATGCCCTGCGAAGTGAGGCAGCTGGGCGCGCCAGTTGCTGCGGTTGCCGCCGATGCCGTGCATGAACAGCAACAGCGGGCCCTGCCCGGCCAGGCTGGCGGCCAGGCGGGGTGTTCCGGGGATGCGGTAGAGGGTTTCCATGGCGGGGGGGCCTGTCAGAGTCCGAGGTAGGCTCTCTTGACACGCGGGTCCGCAGCGATGGCGCTTGCGTCACCTTCGATGGTGACCCGGCCGTTCTCCAGGACATAGGCCTGGTCGGCGGTGTCCAGCGCCTTGCGCACGTCCTGCTCAGCCAGCAGCAGTGTCAGGCCGCCTTCGACCAGGCGGCCGACCAGCGCGAAGATCTGGTGCGACATGAGGGGCGACAGGCCGAGTGTCGGTTCGTCGAGCAGCATCAGCGTGGGTTGCGCCATCAGTCCGCGGCCGATCGCCAGCATCTGCTGCTCGCCGCCTGACAGCGTCACGGCCATCTGGGACTCGCGTTCGAGCAGCCGCGGGAACACATGGAATACATGGTCGAGGCGCTTCTGCCAGCCGGCGCGGGCACGCGGGTTGATGGCGCCGAGGCGCAGGTTCTCGCGCACGCTCAGGCTGGGAAACACCATGCGGCCCTCGGGTACCAGCACCATGCCCGCACCCACCCGCACATCGCAGGCGTGTCGCGTGATGTCCTCGCCCAGCAGCCGTATGCGGCCACCCTGCGCCGGCAACAGGCCGGCCAGCGTCTTCATCAGGGTCGTCTTGCCCGCACCGTTGGCCCCGAGCAGTGCGGTGACGCCCCCCTGCGCCACCCGCAGGCTTACGCCATGCAGTACCTCGGTGGCACCGTAGCCGCTGACGAGGCCCTCGATGTCCAGGATGGCGCTCACTTCTGGTCTCCGAAGTAGACCGACAGCACCTGCGGGTTGTCCGCGATCTCGGTCGGTGTACCCTGCGCAATCAGTTCGCCGTGGTGCAGCACCACGATGTGCCCGCACAGTTCCATGAGGGCACGCATCACATGCTCGATCACCAGCAGCGTGAAGCCGCGGGTCGACTGCAGGCGGCGCAAGGTCTGCAGCATCTGCGCCACTTCAGTGGGGGTCAGGCCCGCCATGACCTCGTCCAGCATGATGAGCCCTGCGCCCGTCGCCACGGCCCGTGCGATCTCCAGGCGCTTCTGGCCGGACAGGGTGAGGGTCGCCGCAAGCTGGTGTTCCATGGGGGCCAGGCCCACCTCCCGGAGCACGCTGCGCGAGACTGCATCGGCCTCGTGCGGGTCGTGGATCCGGGCCTTGCCGAACATCGCAGCCGTGCGCAGGTTCTCCAGCACGGTCAGCATTGGAAACGGCTTGACGATCTGGAACGTGCGGGCAATGCCCAGGCGGCAGATCTGGTCGGCACGCAGGCCGGTGATCGGCCGGCCCTCGAAATGGACCTCGCCTGCGGTGGGCCGGGTATTGCCGGCGATCAGGCTGAACAGCGTGGTCTTGCCGGCACCGTTGGCTCCCATGACACCGACGATCTGCCCCGCTGCGACCTCGAACGACACGTCGTGCAGGGCCACCAGGCCCCCGAAAGACTTGCCCAGCCCCCGGACCGACAGTTGCGGCTTCGTCATGGCGGTTTGCCCGCAGACGCCGATGCTGCGCCCCGGCGTCCTTCCAGCAGGCCGATCAGGCCGTTGGGAACCAGCAGCACGAACACGATCAGGATGGCACCCAGGATCACCATGTACAGAAGGGGCGCATTGGCCCACAGCAATTCCGACAGCAGCGTCAGGAAGATCACCCCCAGCAGCGGGCCCCGGGCATTGTCGCCACCGCCCAGGATGGCCATTGCGATCACGGTGACCGAGATCATCGGGTCAAACACCTGGCCGACCACGAAGTAGGTGGATCGCAGCGCCATGATGGCGCCCACCATGCCGGGAATGGCGGCGCCGAGCACGAAGGCCATCAGCTTGTAGCGGACGACCGGCACCCCCAGCGTTTCGGCGGCCTCCTCGTTCTCGCGCAGGGACCGCAGGCCGTGCCCGAACCGCGAGTTGCCGACCCAGGTGAGCAGCGCAACGGCGGCCAGCGCCAGCGCGAACATCGAGAAATAGATGACACGCAGGTCAGGGGCGCCGAACAGGATCCGGCTCGCCATGCCCGATGCGGATTCGATCCAGGTGAGTGTGTACTTGACCAGCTCCGCCAGGCCGAAGGTCAGGATCACGAAATAGGGG
>JBIKTP010000570.1:0-2911 GCA_044348035.1 Burkholderiaceae bacterium | reverse complement strand
CAGAGGCAGTCGAATTCGCCGACGCCACGGTGCTGGGGTACATCTTCACCTTCTGGGCCGCGAGCTTTTCCATGTAGCCAGGGTTGGACTCGTCCAGCCACTTGTAGAACAGGGTGACGACCTCGGCGACCAGCGACACACCGCCCACCTTGCCGGCAAGTTCGGGACGCAGCAGGTCCTGGTAACTCGTGATCGGGGTCTTGACCTGGTTGGTGTTGTAGTGCATCACCCACGGCGTATGGGCCATCAGCGCCACGGACCCATTGCGCACCCAGGCATCAGGATAGGCTGCTGCCGCAGGGCCCACAGGGGTTCTCAGAAAACCCTTCTTGGCTGCGTCACTGGCCCAGCGGATGTCTGCCGTAAGCACCAGATCGGCACCGACGACGTTCTGCTGCACACGTTCCTGCTCGACCTTGGCCGTCAGTGCAGAGCCGACGATGCGCACCAGTTCCATCTTGATGCCGGGGTGGGCCGCGTTGAACGCGGCGAGGATGCGCTCATGCTGGGCCGGACCCATCGTGCCGTACACGATGACCTTGCCCTCCCTGCGGGCCGCCTCCTGGATCCTGGCCCATTCGGCCGGCGGCACATTACGCGAATTGGCCTGTGCGATCGCGGAGCCCATCGGCACTGCGCCGCCCATGGCCAGAAGAGACGCCAACATGAGGGCGCGGCGCTTGGGGGAATGGCGGCCGTTCAGGCCAGAAGTTGTGTTTTGCATGTCTTCCTCGATATGAACGCTGATTTCAATTCCCGGATTCCACGGCGTGTGTTGTCCGGCTCTTGCGCCCGCTTGCGAATGCCGGGCGCCACAAACTGACAAATACCCTGAAGGGTTTTCTTTTATATTTATGCCGCCACTTTAATATAATTTTCGCTTCCTGCGGCGCGTACCCACGAAAAAACTGCGGGATCTACACGGCCTGCACCAGTTCGGCGATCGACCGGTCCGAATCCAGCACCAGATCGCCAATCTGCAGGTTCCAGGCATGCTCGGCGCCATAGGCCAGCCGCCAGTCATGCAGTCGTCGTGTGAACAGGCCCAGGTCGTACTCGTCCGTCATGCCGATGGCGCCATGCACTGCATGCACCGTGGCGGCCACCACGGACACGGCCTCGCTGGCACGTGACTTCGCCACGGCGGCGGCCAGGGCTGCGGGGGCTTGCCGGTCGGAGCGGAAGGCGGCCTCCGCCGCGATCGCCACAGCCAGCACATGCTCGGCCATCACGCTGAGCTGCTGCTGCAGCGCCTGAAACTTGCCGATCGATTTGCCGAACTGCACGCGGGTGTTGCACTGGTCCAGCGCCATGTCAAAACAGCGCTGCATGGCACCACTGAGTTGCGCGGCCATCAGCGCGGCGGCGAATGCCGGCAGATCGCGGCCGCCCGATCCCAGCGCCAGCGCCGCGGGGGCCTGCCGCCACGAAAGATCCGCCGTCAGGCTGCGCCGGTCGCCCACCGGCTCCCTTGCCGCGGAGGCGCAATCGAGCAGCAGCAGCGCGTCGCCGTCGGCCACCAGGACATGGGCGGCAACCTGTCCGCCGGGGACCTGCGGACAACGCCAGGCCCCGCCGGCCGTTCGCTGCAGTTGCAGTGCCAGCGTCAGCATGCCGGACGGCATCGCCACGCGCCCCGCTGACAACGCGCGCACGACGATGGTCTGCGCCACCGGCAGCGGCATGCCATGCCGTCCCAGGCATTCCAGGATCGGGAACAGGTCGGCCAGCGGCAGCGCCGCACCGCCCTGCGCCTCCGGCAGCATCAGGTCGAGAAAACCGGCCTCCTCGATCGGTTGCCATACCGCATCGGGGGCTTCGCCGGCCTCGATGCGCCGGATGGCAGCGCTGGTGACCGTGTCCGCCAGGACCTTTTCCAAAGCTTCGAGAAACATGTGTGCCGCTCCTTCAACGCAGACCCAGACCACGCGCAATCATGCCGCGCAGGATTTCACGCGTGCCACCGCGCAACGAATAACTCGGAGCCATCTGGCTCACATAGGCCAGCGTGCGCAGGAGTTCGGCCTCCAGCGCACTGTCCTGCCCCGCACCCAGCGTGGCTTCGATGCATTGCGGGATGGACTGCTCGAATTCGGTGCCCAGGTCCTTGATGAGGGCCGCCTCGACCACCGGGCTCTCGCCGCGCGCAAGTCGCGCCGTGATGGTGATGGACATGTTGCGCAGCGTGGCCAGGTGCGCCGCGAGCCGGCCGACGGTGGCGGCATGGCCGCGGCCCTCGGGGCTCTCGCGCAGCATGCGGATCCACAGGTCGAGCAACACGATGCTGGAGTAGATGCGCTCCGGGCCGCTGCGCTCGAAGGCCAGCTCGGCATTCACCTGGGCCCAGCCACCACCTTCCTGGCCGACCAGTGCGTCCGGCCCCAGCTGCACGTTGTCGAAGAACACCTCGGAGAAATGCGCGTCGCCACTCAGGTCGCGGATGGGGCGAACCGTCACTCCCGGCAGCGAGAGGTCGATGATGAACTGCGACAGGCCCGCCTGGCGGTCCTCCTTCTCGCCGGAGCTGCGCACCAGCGCGATCATGTAGTGGCAATGGTGGGCGTTGGTGGTCCAGATCTTCTGGCCATTGAGGAGCCAGCCGGCATCGTTGGGCCGCGCCCGTGTGGTCACGCTGGCGAGGTCGGAGCCGGCGCCAGGCTCGCTCATGCCGATGCAGAAGAAAGCTTCGGCCCGGCAGATGCGCGGGAGGTAGAAGTCCTTTTGCGCGTCGTTGCCGAACTTCATGATCAGCGGTCCGCTCTGGCGGTCTGCGATCCAGTGGGCGGACACCGGCGCGCCGGCTGCCAGCAGCTCCTCGACCAGAACGTAACGCGAAAAAGCGTCGATGTTGGCGCCGCCGTATTCCGCCGGCAGGGTCACACCCACCCAGCCGCGGGCCGCCAGGCGCTGG
>JBIKTP010000569.1:0-2912 GCA_044348035.1 Burkholderiaceae bacterium | reverse complement strand
GACCATGGCCAGCAGGCGTTCGTAGAGGGTTTTCTCCGCTGCTTCGTCCAGTGCGCTGGTGGCCTCGTCGGCGAATACCCAGGCCGGTTGCTTGAGCAGGACGCGGGCAATCGCCAACCGTTGCTGTTCGCCGCCCGACAGCTTCTGGCCCCAGGCGTCGGCCCGGTCGAGCTCGGTCACCAGGCCTGGCAGCAGGGCATCCTGCAGCGCCTGCTGCATGGCGGCATCGGTGTACCGGGTGGCAGGCTCGGGGTAGGCCAGCGCCTCGCGCAGCGGGCCGTGGGGAAAATAGGGGCGCTGGGGGATGAACATGGCGTTGTCCGGCCGGGCCACGGCACCGCGGGCATACGGCCAGATGCCCGCCAGGGTGCGGAACAAGGTCGACTTGCCGCTGCCCGACGGCCCGCGCAGCAGGATCCGGTCGCCCGGTTCGGCCCGCAGCGTGGTTCCTGCCAAAAGCCGGGTGGCGTCTGGCAGGGCCACATCGAGGTCCTCGACCGAGAGACCGTTCGAACTGGTTTGCGTAAGCTGCGTATTGGCCGCCCCGGCGACGGCGATGCCATCGTCAAAGCTGGTCAGTCGGTCGACGGTGGCGCGCCAGGCGGCCAGGCTGCTGTAGTTGTCCACGAACCAGCTCAGCGAATCCTGCACCCGGCCGAATGCGGAATTGATCCGCATCAGGTCGCCGAGCTGTATCGCGCCGCTGAAAAAGCGCGGGGCGGCCACGATCATCGGGAAGATGACGGCGGCCTGCCCGAAGAATGTGGTGAACCAGATCAGGTTCTTCTGGGCCTTGATCAGGTTCAGGTAGTTGGACAACACCGACAGGAACCGGGTGTGCAGATGGTCCTGTTCCACCGGCTGCCCCCGGTCCAGCGCGATCGACTCGCTGTATTCGCGCACCCGCATCATGTGGTGCCGGTAGTCCGCTTCGCGGCGCTGCTGTTCGAAGTTGAGCCGGATCTGGCGCCGGCCGATGTAGTGGGTCAATACGCTGCCGACTGCGCAGTACAGCACCGCCATCCACACCATGAAGCCCGGGATCGTGTACTGGTTTCCGGCGACAGTGAAGGCAAAGTTGCCCGACAGGCCCCACAGGATGCCGACAAAACTCACCAGGGTGACGCAGGCATTGAGAAAACCCATGCTCAGGCCGACCGTCTGCGCCGTGAAGCCGTTGACATCCTCGGAGATGCGCTGGTCCGGGTTGTCCGGCGCTGCCAGATCGCCGGGGCTGTAGCGGTTGAGTTCCATGCGGTAGAACGCATTGCCCTGCAGCCATCGCTGGATGTAGTAGCTGGTCATCCACTTGCGCCAGTTCATCTCCAGCAGCTGCGTGAGGTAGAAGCGGTAGACAGCGACCACGATGGCGATGAAGGCCAGGTAACTGAAGGTGCCGATCTCGGTCCAGAAGACGGCTTCCTGCTTTTGCTGCAGGGCGTCGTAGAAGCGGCCGTACCAGTCGTTGAACAGCACGGCCATGTAGACCGAACCGAGGTTGAGCGCCACGATGGCGGCAAACATGCCGCGCGCCTTCCATTTCTGTTCGGACTGGAAGTAGGGGGTGGACAGGTGGACGACCCGTTTCACGAAGACCCAGAAACCCGCAAACTTGTCGGTCAACACCATGGTGGGCAGTCCTTTCAGGCGGAAGCGTTGGAGATGCCGCTGGCCACATGCCCGGAGGGAACGTGGCGCGCGGCAGATTCGATATGGCCGGTCTGGTCGTCAAAGAAGAAGTCGGGTTCGAATTCGCGCAGGAATTCGCCCTTGGCCAGGCCGCCGAGGAACATGGCTTCGTCGACCTCGATGTTCCAGTTCATCAGGGTGCGGATGGCGCGCTCATGTGCCGGGGCACTGCGCGCCGTGACCAGTGCCGTGCGGATGCGCATCGCGGCCGTGCCCTCCTGCTGCAGCCGCTGCAGCGCGGCCAGCAGGGGCTTGAAGGGGCCGGCCAGCAGCGGCTGGGCGGCTTTCTCGGTTTCGTGGCGCTGGAAAGCCGACAGCCCTTCGCGCTGGTAGACCTGTTCGGCCTCGTCGCTGAACAGGACCGCGTCACCGTCGAAGGCGATGCGCACTTCATGCGGGTGGGCTTCGCTGGCCCGCGCCGATTGCGGGTAGACCTGGGCCGCCGGCACACCGGCATCCAGTGCAGCCCGCACGTCGCTGAGATGCGCCGAGAGAAACAGGTTGGCATGCAGGGGCTTGAGGTAGCGCCAGGGTGGTTGTCCCCGGGTGAAGCTGCCGCGCTGGATGGACAGGCCGTAGTGGCTGGCGGAGCGGAACACCCGCATGCCGGAGACAGGGTCGTTGCGGGACAGGATCACGACTTCCACTGGCTGGGACGGCGCGCTGGCACCGTCAGTGTGTGGCTGGTTGAAGGCGAGCAGCTTGCGCACCAGCGAGAACGCGACCCCGGGCTTGGCCGGTATGTCGAGCCGTTCCAGCTGCAAGGCCATGTAGGCCCGGTCGCGGGGCTGGCCGTTGCCTTGTTCGAAGACGGTGTTTTCCTCCTCGAAATCGAACAGGGCCCGTGACGAAATGGCCACGACCAGTTTGCCTTCAAGCGATGCGCTCATGGGGATGGCTCCTGTGTGCAGCAACTGTGCATGCGATGGGGTTGGTCGGTCTGGGCGGTGCTGCTGGGACTACCTTGGCGTTGGCTCGGCTTGTGTGTTGGGACGCGTCCGGGACTACCTTGGCGTTGGCGCGCGCCGCGGCAGGCGGTGCCCGGTGGGGGCGAACAGCGACGCGGTCGGGCGCTGAACGCGCCGACGGACCTGCGGTGCTCGCCGCCGGGGCGCATCGCCAAACTCACTGCGTTCGCTTCGCTCTCTCCGTTCAAACAGTGGCGATGAGAATGAGGACGAAGTGCGCTGCGCGCACCGCCCCGGCGGCTGCGCTCCTCGGCG
>JBIKTP010000054.1:0-9075 GCA_044348035.1 Burkholderiaceae bacterium | reverse complement strand
ACCGCAGGTCCGTCGGCGCGTTCAGCGCCCGACCGCGCCGCTGAGCGCCCCCACCGGGCACCGCCTGCTGCGACGCGCGCCAACGCCAAGGGAGTTCCTGTGCGCGCCAACGCCAAGGGAGTTCCTGTGCGCGCCAACGCCAAGGGAGTTCCTGTGCGCGCCAACGCCAAGGGAGTTCCTGTGTGCGCCAACGCCAATGCATCCAGGAACGTGGGTCAGACCCACGCCACACACGCTACTCAGCCTGGCTCCCGAGCGGCATCTCCCGTGCGCAGCCGGCCAGCCGCCGGCAGTGCCAGGATGCACAGGATCGCCAGCATCAGGAAGGTCTCGTTGAAGGCAGACAGACGTGCCGCGCTGCTGGTCGCGCTCGCCAGGCTGTCCCCGTACACCGCCAGGCGCCATTCGAGCACGATGCCGCACAAGCCCACGCCCACCGCGCCCCCCAGCGTGCGCGCGTAGTTGATCGCGCTGGCGCCTTGCGGGATCAGTTCCCGGGACAGGCCCCGCATCGCACCCACGTTGAGCGAGGGCAGGATGAAACCCAGCCCCACGCGCCCGACCACCACCAGCGACGTGATCAGCCACAGCGACGTGTCCAGGCCCACCAGGAACACCAGCACGAACGAGGCCGCCAGCAGCACCAGCCCGGTGCAGACCAGCACATGGGTCGACCACCGGGCCGTGAGGCGGCCCACCAGCGCGATCGTGAGCGCCAGCGCCAGGCTGGCCGGCAGCAGCAGTGTGCCGACGAAGGTGGCCGACAGCATCAGCCCGACCTGCATGTACACCGGCAGCAGATAGGTCGAACCGAACAGCGCCATGCCGTAGATGAAGGCCACGCAGGTACCCATCGCGAAACGCCGGTCCGCGAACACCGTGAGATCCATGAGGGGCGCGACCGGCGCTCCCCCGGCCATGGCCACCCCCAGCCGGCGCTGGCGCAACACGAACCAGGTCATGAGCGCGACGGCGCCGGTCAGCAGCATGGCACTGGCCATGTCGAAGCCATCATGCAGGCGCACCAGACCATTGAGCAGCCCCAGCGTGGCAGCGGCGGCCAGAAGCAGGCTCAGCCAGTCCAGCGGCCGGGTGGGGCTGCCGCCGGGACTGGCGCCACCCGGTGAGGTCGACGGGACGAACCGCGACGACATCCATAGCGAGGCCAGGCAGAACGGAACCACCATGAAGAAGATCGAACGCCAGCCGAACAGGTCGACCAGCACACCACCGAGGGTCGGCCCCAGTGCAGGGGCGAGCACCGCACCCAGGCCGAACACGGCCATCGCGCGCCCCTGCTCGTGCGGCTGGAAGGCCCGCATCACGATGATGGCGGGAATCGGCTGCACCACGCCGGCCGCCAGGCCCTCGGCCACGCGGGCCGCCAGCACCAGCGCATAGTTGTCCGACAGGCCGCCGACCACGCCGCCGACCAGCAGCAGCCACATCGAGCCGCCGTAGGTGCGCCGGTAACCGAAACGGCCCAGCAGCCAGGGAGTGGTCAGCATGGCCACCGTCATGGCGGCCATGAAGCCGGAGGACACCCACTGCGCACGCTCCTGCCCGATCGTGAAATGCAGGCTCATGTCGGGCACCGCCACCGTGATGATGGTGGAGGACATGATCGACGCCATCGCGCCGACCATCACCGCCAGAAGCAGCAGCCAGCGGTAGCGCTCCCCGTAATGCGCCTGCAACTCGGGCAGGGTGGAGGGGCGGCTCAATGCAGGGGGCCCGGGGGGCTGCCCGGGTCAGGGGGCCGGCGGCAGTCTGCGCGGTGCGGGGGCACGTCAGCTGCGCTGGTCAGACATCAACTTGCCGGCTGTAGCCCAGTTCTCACGCTTCAGTTCGGTGATCTGGATGTCAACCGACTCCGGAGCCACACCCAGTACTTCCACCGTGACGCGGGTGACTTCTTCGACAAGCCGTCTCTTTTGGTCGATCGTGCGGCCTTCAAACATGTTGAGATGGTACTTTGGCATTTTCAATCCTTGAGAGAGTGCTGCTTCCGCAGGTCTTGGAAGAGTATCAGGCCAACGGAACACCGCTCTGCACGACCTGCTCGATTTTTTGTGCGGCTTCTTTCAAGAGGGGCAGGAATTCCGCTTCTGCTTGTGAGCGATCATGCCTGCCGGAGCCAAGACTCAAATTCAGCGCTGCGATTGTCTTGCCTTGTTCATCCTTGATGGGGGTTGCTAGGCCCGCGATGCGATCGTCCACTTCACCTTCGATGTAGCAATGGCCCAGATTTCGAACTTCCAGAATTCTTTGCTTCAACTCGTTCCTGTCGGTGACACTGCGTTGAGTCAGTCTGACCAGCTTGACTTTCCTGATGAACGCGTTGAGTGCTGCATCAGGCAAAGCTGCGAGCAACACACGGCCCATTGATCCCAGGTGCGCGGGCAGCCGGCTTCCCACGCTGAGGTCAATGCGAATCAGACGGCGCAATTCCTCGCGAGCCACGTACACAACGTCCGACCCATCCAGTACGCCGATCGAGCAGGTTTCATTGGTGTGGCGGACCAGGTCCACAAGGATGGGACGGGCGACCGTCCTGAATCCCAGTGACGCGAGATAGGTGTAGCCGAGTGCCAGCACGCGCGGGGTCAGCGAGTAGCTGCGTCCGTCGAGACGGACGTATCCAAGGTCCTGAAGGGTGGCAAGAACCCGCAGTGACGATGCTCGCGAGATTTGCAGCGCGTCGGCAATCTCGATCATGGAGAACGCCTGCGTGGTTCCCTTGCCGAACAGCTCCAGTACGCGCAGTCCGCGTTCGAGCGACTCCAGCCTTTCTCCGCGCGGTTCCGATGGGATTTTTGCCGATTTTGCTGGCTTGCTTGACATAGTTTGCTGGGTCGACTAAATTGCGAACAGTTGTTCGGTGTTTGAGTTTTATCAATGCGATGCAATCCATTTTCCACTAGCGAGGTGTGATTGCAAGCGATCCTCGGCGCATGAACTTTGAGTTTTTCAAACAGGGAGTTGTCTGATGCGTCCGTCCGTTCTTGAAGAGCTTGTGCCGGTACCAAATCCTTACCCCGTGGTGTCTGAGGTCGAGTACCCGGATGTCTGGCGACTGTGTCAAGAGGCTCGGCGGCTCGCGTGGGACCCAGCGGCAGATATCGATTTCAGCGACCTGGTTGATGCCGATCTTCCCCCCGAGGTCCGGGCTGCGGGCGCCGAGTGGTGGAGCCTTCGGGCCTGGATGGAGCATGGGGCGACACCCTACGGCGCAGAGCGTTTGCGGGAGGCGATCTTTGATCATCAGCCCTTCGAGATCAAGCAGCACATTACCAATTTCATCGCCGAAGAATTCCGCCATCACGAGGTCAGTTTCAGAATTGCGAAGGCCTTGGGCGGCTACCAGCCGACGCCTCGTGCGGACTATTTCCAGCAGGTGATTCCTCGCTTTCATGATGAGCGTGATGAAAAGCAGATGAGTTTCTTTGCCGGGCTTTCGGTCAACACGCTGTTCGAGCAACTGTCTGGTGAACTTTTGCAGGCTCGGTATGAGAACGCGCGTTTCGAGTCGATCAAGGAGGCGTGCCGGCTGGTGCTGAGAGACGAGGCGCGGCATATCCAGTTTGGTCGCATCATCATGCGCCGCTTCTTTGGCGAGCTGTCGGCCGAGGAAAAGCAGGTGATCGGCATCAAGTTCGCCAAGAAGCTGCGAGGCAGTCTTCTCAATGGGGTCTATGCCGTCGTGAACCTTCCGGACGGTGAGCGGGAGCGCTCTGGCAGAAACAGGGCGCTGGCCGCGGAGTATGGGTTGGGCGCCACCCATCCTGACCTCGAGATTGACATCATTCGCGCTGGGGTGGACAAGATCCGTTTGGACGTGGGGCAATATGGCGTTGAGATTCCCCGGATTCCAGAAATCGATGACTCACGCCCGGCAGTTTTACCGCAGTGAACTGGCCAGACTTTTGTTTCTCCAGTCAGGTTTTCTCCGTGATAAACCTTGTGCGCGAAGCGAAGGTTGAACTTCCACCGAAACCATCGCCACCATGACCATTGCGGGTTCTTCAGATCGGCCAGCCTCGGACACCAGCAGTGCGCTGCGCACCATCCCACGTCGATTGCTGGAGGTGCTTGACGCTTGGCTTGCCGCCCTCGGCACGGTATGTCTTGTCGGAATTGCTGCCGTCACGATGGCCGGCGTCATATCGCGTTACGTATTCAACAACTCATTCACCTGGACTGCAGAGGCGGGCCAGTGGTTGTTCATCTACCTGATATTCCTGGGTGTCCCTCTGGCACATCGGTTGAGGATGCATATCGCCATCGGGGCCATCGACAAAGTGATGCATCCGTCGATGAAGCAGGCGCATCAGGTGCTGGTTGATGGAATCGTGTCCTACACGACGATCGCGCTGATGTTTGGTGCCCGGGAGGTCATCGGATTGATCGGCGGCACGTCCACTGCGCTGGGTTTGCCCAGCTGGCTTCAGTATGCGGGGATTCCGTTGTCCTGTGGCATCGGGCTTTTGTACATTGCTTTGCGGGACCTCGATGCCGACAGGGGCCGCTGGTGCGGGGCCGCAGGCGTCGCATTGGGCGCCTTGCTGTACGTTGCCATGGATGGTACTGGTTGGCTTCAACTGCCCCAGGGACACGTCATCCTGACCATGGCTGGCAGTTTTGTTGTCACGCTCGCGCTGGGAGTGCCTGTGGCATTCGCGATGCTTTTCTCGGTGTTCATGGCCAACGTTTCTGCCGACATGTTGCCGGCTCCGGCAGTTGTACAGAACGTGGTTCGAGGCTCCGGGCAATTCCTGATGCTGGCGATCCCGCTTTTCCTGCTCGCTGGTTCCTTGATGAACCTTGGCGGCCTGACGCAGCGCTTGATTGACTTTGCGTATTCGCTGGTGCGCCACCTCCGAGGGGGTATGGGCCAGGTCACGGTGGTATCGGCGACTCTATACGCAGGTATTTCCGGTTCCTCGAACGCGGATGCTGCACTTGCCGCCAAGATGTTGCACCCGTCCATGGTGCGGGATGGCTACAAGCCGGCATTCTCTGCCGCGATATGTGCAGCGGCTGCGGTGCTTCCCAACATCATTCCGCCGTCCATTGGAATGTTGATCGTGGCGGCTGCAACTGGCGTCTCGGTGGGGCAGATTTTCATGGCCGGTATTCTGCCTGGGCTGCTGATGGCCGCTGCCATGATGCTGGCGGTCTGGGTGATTGCCCGGCGCGAAGGCTACGGTGCATCGGCGCCAAAAGCGAGCTGGCGTGAGCGCGGGCGCGCAGGAAGTGCCGCCATACCCGTGGCGATCCTGGCTTTGTTCATCATCGGTAGTCTGCGTTTCGGCATCGCCACCCCGACCGAAACTGGTGCGATCGCGGTCACCTATGCCTTGTTCCTTGGGATGGTCATCTACCGAACCTTCGACCGCAAGACGATGTACGCGATCCTTGCCGCGACAGCAGTGGACTCCGCGCTGATTGGACTGCTGATCGGTGCCGCCCTGCCATTCGGATTTGTCCTGACAACAGAACGTGTGCCCCAGGAAATCCTGGCATTTGCAAGCCAATGGATGGGCGAGAAATGGAGTGTGCTGCTCTTCATGAACCTGGTCTTGCTTGCGGCCGGGATGTTTCTCGATATCGGTGCGGCAATATTGATTTTGGCGCCGTTGTTCCTCCCACTGGTCGTCAGCGTAGGGGTCGATCCTGTGCATTTTTGCCTGATGGTGGTTTGCAATTTGATGATTGGAGGCCTGACGCCGCCCGTGGGCATTCTGGCCTACATCGTTGCAACAGTTGCCAAGCTGGAAGTCACGGAGGTCTTCAGGGCGCTTTGGCCCTTCATTTTGGCGCTGCTCTCAGCCTTGACGCTCATCGTTTATGTACCCGCTATCTCGCTGGCACTTGTCTGGATGACATCCTGATCGGTGCGGCCTGCTCGATACCTTTAGTTCCCGCCCCACTTACATTTACAAGGAGAAACTCTATGGTCATGCGTCATCGGATCGTTGGTGCTGCGTTTGCGGCAACTGCGGTCTTCATCAGCGGCCTGCTGGTTGCCGGTCAAGCCAGCGCGCAACAGGTCACAGCGCGAATCGCAGTGATCTACAAGGAGGGGCAACCCACCGCCGTCATGTGGAACAGGTTTCGCGATCTCATCCGCGAGCGCACCAACGGGCAGGTCGAGTTGCAGATCTTCCCGGGCGGGCAGCTTGGCGGTGAGCGTGAAGTGGCCGAGGGGATGCGCCTGGGTTCGATTCAGGGTGCGGACTCCACACTGGCCGCGTTGTCATCGTGGGTTCCAGAGGGGCAGGTGTTTGATCTGCCCTTCATCTTCCGAGATCTCGCGCACGTGGAGGCCGTGACCAATGGCCCCATAGGCGAACGCTACAAGCCCCTGTATCGAGCGCAGGGCTTTGAGTTGCTGAGTTACATCACTTATGGCGCACGCAATGTCGTCAGCCGCGAGGCGATCCTCACCCCCGCAGACGTGCGCGGAAAGAAAATGCGTGTGCTGCAGAGCCCGTTGCACATTGCGATCTGGAAGACGCTGGGCACGAATCCGACGGCCATCCCGATCACCGAGACCTATGGCGCCCTGTCGACAGGCGTCGTGGACTTCATGGACATGACCAAAGACGGCTTCGAGGCCTTGAAGTTGTTTGAAGTGGCACCGCACTTCGTTGAGACGGGCCATATCTGGTCGCTCGGCGGCATTGTTTTCTCGCAACGCTTCTGGCAACGGTTGAGCCCGGATCAAAAGCGCATCTTCCAGACGACTGCCAATGAGATGGGCAGCTATTTCAACCGCATCCAGCAGGCGGAAATCGGCAAGGCCTTGGAGCGTACTGTTGCCAAGGGCGCCAAAGTGTCACAGGTGAACCAGGCCCCATGGCGTGACGCGATGCGTCCTGTGTGGGAGGCGGAGGCTTCCAAGTTTGGTGGCATGGACAACATCATGTCCATCGTCAATACCCGCTGACAGCGCAGGGCCGACGGCCCGGTGCGCTGAACAGCCTGTTCTCACCGGGCCCTGTCGCCTGCTGCCGAATCGGAGCCTGCGCCCGTTTCTGCCTTTGAGTTGCCTGCTTTTTTGTCTGGAGGTCCATGTCCACTCCCTACAGCCCCGCCGACTATATGCCGCTCCTTGAGCGCATTCCCGCAGCAAGTCTTTACATCAATGGGCGATTTGTCCAAAGTGCTGCTCACCACCCTGTTTTTGGGAAGGCGGACGGGCAGTTGATCTGCGACTGCGGGGATGGTGATCGAGAGGCCCTTGACATCGCAGTGGCCGCAGCGCGGGCTGCACTGCCTTCCTGGGCGGGCAAGGCGCCATCCGACCGCGGGAAGGTCTTGTTGGCAATCGCCGCCAGGCTGCAAGACAGTTTTCGTGCTTTCGTGGCGCTGGAGTCGCATCACGCTGGCAAAACCATTGCCGATGCGGAAATCGATGTGCGGGCCAGCATTGGCACTTTGCAGTGGTACGCGGGCTGCGCCGAGCGTCTGGATGGGAGGGTTGTGGCCAGTGGCCCCACCATTCATCGGTTTGTGCGTCGCGAGCCACTGGGCGTCTGCGGCCTGATCCTGCCCTGGAACTTCCCCTTGCTCTTGATGGTCTGGAAGCTGGCGCCGGCACTGGCTGCTGGCAACACCGTGGTGGTCAAGCCTGCCAGCGAGACACCGTTGTCGACATTGGCACTTGCGTCAATTGCCGAATCGGCGGGGCTTGCGCCCGGTGTCTTCAATGTTGTCCCGGGTCCGGGTCGGGAGATCGGCATGGCAATCGCCAGCCATCCGGGGATTGCGAAGGTGTCGTTTACGGGCTCCACGGAGGTGGGTGTGCGTGTGGCCCAGGCTGCTGCACCGTCCGTCAAACGCGTGACTCTGGAACTTGGTGGAAAGTCGCCTGCAGTCATTCTGGACGATGCCGACATTGATCGTGCAGTGATCGGTACCGCCGCTGGCGCATTCGGTCATGCAGGGCAGAAGTGCGCGGCACGTACACGGCTTGTCGTCATGGAGTCGGTTGCCGACGAAGTTGTCGAAAAGCTTGCAGCGCGTGCGAAGTCGCTCAAGATCGGTGATCCCATGGATCCTGCGACCACATTGGGACCAGTGATCAGCAAGATCGCCCAACAAAACATCCTGGCTTATTGCGAAAGTGGCTTGGCGCAAGGCGCCAAGCTTGTCCACGGCGGTAAGGCGCCGGAGGGTCTTCCGGGGCCTTATGTGGAAGCCACCATTTTTGACCATGTCGACAATGCCATGAAGATTGCGCGTGAAGAAATCTTCGGGCCTGTGCTGGCGGTCATTCGTGTGAAGGACATGGAAGAAGCGATTCGTGTCGCCAACGACTCGGACTATGGCCTCGCCGCGACGGTGTGGACCCGTTCTTTGGCGCGGGCGCATCAACTGGCTGCTCGCATCGAGGCAGGGACTGTCTCGGTAAATACCCCCGCTGTGATCGGCATCGAGATGCCATTCGGTGGCTACAAGCAAAGCGGTTATGGGCGCGAACTCGGCGTTGAAGGGCTTGACGCCTATCTTCAGCAGAAAAGCGTCGTAATGGACATCACCTCGTGATCTGCGTAAATTGCCCCTGCAGCTTCAACCGTCCCTGAATAACTCCATCATGCAAGAACCCCAACCATTTGTCTTTGTCCATTCCAATCAGCGCATAGTCTCGTCCTGGGGTGCGCTGGACCGTCTGACGGACCTCGCGCGTGAATTCAGCGCCAAGCGTTGTGTTGTGGTCATGGACGGCTACTTCCAAGGCAGTGCTACAGCGGATCGTGTCGCATCACTGCTGCAAGCCGCCACTGGCAATGCGCCCACTTTGCATTTTGTCCCGGCGCATGAGCCGGATGTTGCGAGTGTTGAAGATTGCGCGGCGGCACTGCGTGGCGTCGACCCGGATTTTGTGGTTGCGCTGGGGGGGGGCTCAGCCATGGACACCGCCAAGATCGCACGCCTGCTGTTGTCGAATCCGGGCACTGTGGAGTCGGTGTCGGGCTTTGGAAAGACGTTCAGGTCCCATGCGAGTGTCTTGGTCGCGGTACCAACAACAGCGGGTACCGGTAGTGAAGTGTCAGAGTCCGCGATCGC
>JBIKTP010000568.1:0-2920 GCA_044348035.1 Burkholderiaceae bacterium | reverse complement strand
GCCGTTGAGCGCCGAGGCTGCTCCGGCAGCCTGCGGGAACGGACCCACGGCTCCGCTCTGGCCGCAGGCCTGGTGCACGCCATGCGCCAGCATGAACAGGTAATACGGCAGCATGATGAACCACGCGCCATGGGCACCGCCGGCCAGGCCGGTGAGACCGAAGATGCCCAGCAGCGTGCCGGCCGTCAGGGTGATGCCTGAGGCGATGGCCACCGCCCGGCGCACGCCCATGTGGCGCAGCAACTTGCGGCACATGAAGGTGCCGGCCATGTAGGACAGCGACATCGAGAACATCAGCAGGCCGTAGTGGGTGGTGCTGATGTGCAGCACGCCGATCAGCACGAAGGAGGAGGTCGCCAGAAACGTGAACAGCCCGCCGTAGGATGCGGCCGACAGCGCCGACCAGGCCCGGAAGGTGGGGTTGCCCAGAATCTGCCACCAGGTGCGGCACAACATGGCCGGTTCGAGTGCCCGGGGGTTGGTGCGGGAAAGCGTTTCGTCGAAGCGCCACAGGACCAGCGCCAGCGATACACCACCATACACGGCCAGCGTCAGCAGGGCCACACGCCAGTTGAACAGGTCGGCCAGCAGCCCGCCGGTGGGTGCGCTCAGGCAGGCCACTACGGCCAGGCCCGAAAGCGCCTTGGACATGACCCGCGCTGCTTCCACCGGCGTGTACAGGTCGCGGATGATGGCGCGCGCGGCCATCACGCCGGCACCCATGGCCACACCCTGCAGCGCCCGCATCCCGATCAGCATTTCCATGGACGTTGCCAACGCGCAGCCGACAGCCGCCACGGTATAGGCGGTCAGACCGGTGATCAGGATCGGGCGGCGCCCGAAGCGGTCGGACAGCGGTCCCCAGACCAGTTGCGACAGACCGAAGGCCAGCAGCAGGGCAGACAGCGTGAGCTGCGCCTGCGTCATGGGTGCGCCGAATCCGGCCGTCAGGGATGGCAGGGCCGGCAGGTACAGGTCGGTGGTGATGGGTTGCACGCCCAGCAGCGCAGACAGGATCAGCACCAGCACACCGGGGGTGGCGGCCGGCCGGGGGCCTGCAGTGGGCACGGTCAATGTGGCAGGGGCGGGCGGTGGCAAGGACATTGCCACCGAGCGTAGCAGATGGCCTTTGTCGGGCTGTCGTGCAGGGTCGCCGACGGCAGCATCAGCGCAGGCGAAGGCCGAACAGTTCTGTCATGGCAGTGCGGTACCGGGCCTGCCCGATCGCCATGGCACCCCCAGCTCGTGCATGCGCCGGGCGCGCAGGGCGGAGCTGGCGACGCTCCAGGGGGAGCCGTGCAGGTACAGGGGCACTGGCACATCTGGCGGACCTGCAGGAGGTCGCCCCGGCCCGCCGCCTCGACCCGCGTCGGGCTGCTCTGGCCCGCCGCCGGGAGGGCCACGGCAGCGCCCGGCAGCAGGGACAGGGAAGTGCGTCGGTGCATCGGCACAATACACGGCAACCGGAAACCCCCATGACCCTGAACGACCCCCCCTTCAGCGCAGCCGCCGACCGCAACAAGCATCCCATCCTGGCGGAGCTCCTCGGGCTGGTGGCGCCACGCGGCCGGGCGCTGGAGATCGCGTCCGGCACCGGCCAGCATGCCGTGTGGTTTGCCGACGCCTTGCCGGGCTGGACCTGGCAGCCCACCGACGCGGATGCCGCGGCGCTGGCGGGCCTTGCGCAGCGGGTGGCGCATTCGCGCCACGGCAATGTGTACGCGCCGGTACGGCTGGATGTGCTGACCGTGCCCTGGCTGGTGGAGGCGACATACGACCTTGTCTTTTGCGCGAACATGCTGCACATCTCGCCCTGGGCAACCTGCGCTGCACTGATGCGGGGTGCCGCCCTGCACCTGGCAGATGCCGGTCGACTCGTCGTCTACGGGCCGTTTCTGGAGGATGCCGTGGTCACGGCGCCAGGCAACCTCGCGTTCGACCAAAGCCTGCGGGAGCGCAACCCGGCCTGGGGCATCCGGCGGCTGGAGGACGTGTGCGAAGAGGCCGGACGGTCCGGCATGGCCCTGCGTGAGCGGCGCGCATTGCCAGCCAACAACCTGCTGCTGGTGTTCGCCCGGCGCTGATCAGCGCCCGCGCAGGAACAGCGTGTCGAGCTCGCGCACGCTGAGCAGGCGCCAGGTCGGCCGGCCGTGGTTGCACTGGTCCGAGCGTTCGGTGGCCTCCATCTGGCGCAGCAGCGCGTTCATTTCCTCCAGTGTCAGCCTGCGGTTGGCGCGTACCGCGCCGTGGCAGGCCATGGTGGCCAGCAGCTCGTCCCGGGCGCGCTGCACCACGGTGCTGGCGTCGTGCTGGGCCAGTTCGGCCAGCACGCTGCGCGCCAGCTCGGCCGCGTCGCCGCGCGCCAGCGTCGCGGGCACGGCCCTCACCGCCAGCGAGCCGGCGGACAGCGGGGTGATCTCCAGGCCCAGCAGCTGCAGGGTTTCGGCATGGGCATCGGCGGTGGCGATTTCCTCGGCGGTGGCGGCGAAGGTGGCGGGAATCAGCAGGGGCTGGCTGCGCAGCCCGGCTGCCTGCGCGTCACCCGGCGCGGCGGCTGCAGCAGCATCCATCTGCGTCTTGAGCCGTTCGTAGACGATGCGCTCATGGGCGGCATGCATGTCGACGATGACCAGCCCCTGGGCGTTCTCCGCCAGGATGTAGACGCCCTGCAGCTGGGCCAGTGCGCGGCCCAGGGGCCAGGTGCCTTCGGGCAGCGGGGGGGCGATGGCGGGATCCGGTTGCCGGTCTTGCGTGGTAGCGGCGCTGTTGTCGGCCTGCGCTGCCGGCTGTCCATAGGGTGCTGCGGGCGATTGGGTCGTCGCAGCGACTGCGGCGTCGACCGTCCGGCTGCCCTGCCACAAGGCGCCGAGGTCGGAGACACGGTGCCCTGCCTGCGGCGCAAACGGCATGGCGGGTTGCG
>JBIKTP010000567.1:0-2922 GCA_044348035.1 Burkholderiaceae bacterium | reverse complement strand
GGTTTGTCGACAAGCCCGGCATGCTGGCCCTGGACACTGCCGGTGGCGAGAAGTCGCCGGTCGAGGTGAGCGCCGATATTCTCGCGACCCTTCGCTACCGGGCCCAGGACAGTTTCGACGACGACATCTACGGCGCAGTGATCACCGTGCCGGCCTATTTCGATGATGCCCAGCGCCAGGCGACCAAGGATGCCGCCACGCTGGCCGGCCTGAACGTGCTGCGCCTGATCAACGAGCCCACGGCAGCCGCGATCGCCTATGGCCTGGACAATGCCAGCGAGGGCGTCTATGCCATCTACGATCTCGGCGGTGGCACCTTCGATATCTCGATCCTGCGGCTGACGCGGGGCGTTTTCGAGGTGATCGCAACGGGCGGCGACTCGGCTCTGGGCGGTGATGACTACGACCGCGCGCTGGCCGACTGGGCCCTGCAGCAGGCGGGACGCCAGGTGGATTCAGCCGCCGACAAGGTGAAGATCACCCAGGCGGCACGGGCCTGCAAGGAACTGCTGTCCCGCCAGGAGCACGCGGAGCTGCGCGCCGAGCTTGCTGGTGGGCAGTTCGAATGCCCCGTGAGCCGCGGGCAGTTCCATGCGCTGACCCGACCCCTGACCGAGCGCACGATCGCAGCGGCCCGCAAGGCGCTGCGTGATGCACGATTGGCTGCCAGCGACATCGAGGGCGTGGTGATGGTCGGCGGTTCTACCCGCATGCCCCAGATCCAGGCGGCGGTGGCCGGCTTCTTCGGCCGGGAGCCCCTGAACAACCTGAATCCGGACGAAGTCGTGGCCCTGGGCGCAGCCATCCAGGCCAACCAGCTGGCGGGCAACAACCCGGACGGCGAACTGCTGCTGCTCGACGTGATTCCTCTGTCCCTCGGGATCGAGACCATGGGCGGCCTGGTGGAGCGCATCGTGCCGCGCAACCAGACCATTCCCACCGCCATGGCCCAGGACTTCACCACCTACAAGGATGGCCAGACGGCCATGGCGCTGCATGTGGTGCAGGGTGAACGCGACCTGGTGGCGGACTGCCGCAGCCTGGCACGCTTCGAACTGCGCGGCTTCCCGGCCATGGTGGCTGGCGCCGCACGCATCCGGGTGACCTTCACGGTCGATGCGGACGGCCTGCTGCATGTGGCGGCGCGCGAGCAGAACAGCGGTGTCGAGGCCAGCATCGACGTCAAGCCCAGCTACGGGCTGGACGACCTGGCCATTGCGCGCATGTTGCAGGACAGCTTCACCACAGCGCAGGCAGACATGCGCGCCCGTGCGCTGGCCGAAGCCAGGCTGGATGCCGACCGTCTGCTGCTGGCCACTCAGACGGCACTGGATGCCGACGCAGAGTTGCTGGACGCCCCGGAGAAAGCCGCCATCCTCGCCCAGATGGCTGCGGTGCGGGAAGGCCAGGCGCTGGAAGACCCCGCCGCCATCGAGGCCCTGACCAAGGCGCTGGCAGACGGCACGCAGGCGTTTGCCGCGATGCGCATGAACCACGGCATCCAGCAGGCGCTGGCCGGCAAGAACATCGAAACCGTCTGAGACGGAACCTGCACAAGAACCCCATGCCCATCATCAAGATCCTGCCCCATGCCGAATACTGCCCCCAGGGGGCGGAGGTGTCTGCGCCGGCGGGAACGTCGATCTGCGAAGCGCTGCTCGACAATCGCATCAACATCGAACACGCCTGCGACCTGAGCTGTGCCTGCACCACCTGCCACGTGATCGTGCGCAAGGGCTTCGAGTCGCTCAACGAACTGGACGAAAATGAAGAGGACCTGCTCGACCGCGCCTGGGGCCTGGAGCCGCAGTCTCGCCTGAGTTGCCAGGCCATCCTGGCGCAGGACGATCTGGTGGTGGAGATTCCGCGCTATTCGATCAACCATGCCAAGGAAAACCACTGACTCCCTGCCATGCGACAGATATTCCTGGACACCGAAACCACCGGCCTGTACGCCGATCAGGGCGACCGCATCATCGAGATCGGCTGCGTCGAGATGGTCAATCGCAAGCTGACCGGCAACAACCTGCATTTCTACCTGAACCCCGGGCGTGACAGCCACGAAGAGGCGCTCAAGGTACACGGCATCAGCAACGAGTTCCTGCGCGACAAGCCGGCGTTCCCGGCCATCGTCGAGGAACTGCTGCAGTACGTGGCCGGTGCCGAGATCATCATCCACAACGCGGCCTTCGACCTGGGCTTCCTGAACCAGGAACTCTCCCAGCTCAAGCGCCCGGTATTCCGCGAGTTCGTCGGCAGCGTGACCGACACGCTGGTGATGGCCAAGGAAATGTTCCCCGGCAAGCGCAATTCGCTCGATGCCCTGTGTGACCGGCTGGGTGTGGACAACTCGGGCCGTACGCTGCACGGCGCCCTGCTCGACGCCGAGTTGCTGGCCGATGTCTACGTCAACATGACCCGTGGCCAGGAGGCGCTGCTGATCGAGTCGTCGACGCCCCAGGCCGACACCACCGGCACCAGCAGCGTCGACCTGCGCCGGTTGGTGCTGCCAGTACTGACCGCCAATGCCCAGGAACTCGAAGCCCATGCCGACGTGTTGCGACAGCTTGACAAGGCCAGTGGCGGAAAGACTGTCTGGCAGGCGGTCGGGGCCTGAGCCTGTGGCATAATTCGCAGCTCTTGCGGCGGACATGCCGCAAAAAGGGCGGTTAGCTCAGGGGTAGAGCACAGCATTCACACTGCTGGGGTCGGAGGTTCGAAGCCTCCACCGCCCACCAGAAAAAAATTGATCAAGGACTTGGCGGAAGCGCTGGGTCCTTTTTTCATGGCGGTGTCCAAAAAGTGTCCGAAAGGCGCTTCTCAAGGGCAGCCCAAAAACCTGACTTTCCGACTGCTCAAACTGGTGAGATGCTCCCAGCGGCTCGGTTTTGCACCGCTTTCATCGCTTCGTGAGAAACAACC
>JBIKTP010000565.1:0-2923 GCA_044348035.1 Burkholderiaceae bacterium | reverse complement strand
CCCGGGCGCCAGACGCATCACCTCGACGGCCACGCGGCCCCCCATCGAATGACCGGCCAGGGCGAAGCGTGCGGGCGCCTGCTCCAGCAGGCGCCGGGCCATGCCGGCGAGGCTGTCGGCGTCGCCGTGGTCGACGATGCGGCAGTCGGCCTGCGGCGACAGCGCTGGCAGCAGCGGCATCCACACACTGGCATCACACATGAGGCCGGGAACCAGGATCAGGGGGTGGGGCATGGGCTTTCGGGGGGCGGAGGCGCAATGGCGTATTCTCGCCCGGTCATACCCGCCATCCAGGAGCACGCATGAAATACCACCTCACCCTGTTGACCGGCGCATCGCGTGGCATGGGCCTGGCCATGGCCCGGCAACTGTGCAGCGCCGACGCGCGCGTCCTGTGCCTGTCGCGCGCAACCGTGGACGACCTGGACACGCTGGCCCGGGAGCGGGGCGCTGATCTCGCACAATGGCCGGTCGACCTGGCGGACCCGGCTGGCATCGCCCTGCGGGTGCAGGCCTGGCTGGCGGCACAGGACCCGGCGCAGCTGGCCAGCGCGACCCTGATCAACAACGCGGGCGTGATCGGGCGCCTGGGGCCGCTCGATCCCGCCTGGCCGGAGGATGTGGCCACCACCATGCGGGTCGACCTGGAGGCGCCCTTGCAGCTGTCAGCCGCCTTTCTCACGGCCACCCGTCACTGGGCCCTGCCCAAGAAGATCCTCAACATCTCGTCCGGGCTGGGCCGGCGTGCCATGGCGGGCTCGGCGCTGTACTGCGCGGCCAAGGCCGGCATGGACCATTTCACGCGCTGCGTCGCGCTGGACGAGGCGCGCCAGTCGCACCCGGTGCGCATCGTGGCGCTGGCGCCGGGGGTGATCGACACCGGCATGCAGTCTGCGCTGCGCGCGGGCGATCCCGGCCTGTTTCCGGAGCACGGCAATTTTGTCGCGCTGAAGGACAACGGCAAGTTGTGGTCGCCGCAAGAAGCGGCATCGCGGGTGCTGGCCTATCTGCAGCGGCCCGACTTCGGCAGCCAGCCGATCGCCGACGTGCGGGAGGCCTGAGACTGGCCGCTGACGTCTTTCATGCAGGTGGCTGCATGCGCAGCCGCCGCGCCGCTTCCTCGGCCCGCGCATCGTCGATCACCCGCAGCACGGTGGACACGTCAGGTGCTGTCAGCACCGGCTGGAAGAGGCCGGTAGGCACGGTGTCGGTTCGCAGGATGCCGCGCTGATACAGGTCCCAGATCTCGCCGCCGTGGTCAAGCTTCAGCAGTTCCGGCGCGAAACGCCCGAAGAAGTCGCGCAGGTTGGCGACATCGCGCAGAAGCATGCGCTGCGCATGGTTATTGCCTGCAGCGTCTACCGCCTGCGGCAGGTCGATGATGACCGGCCCGTCGGTCGCCAGAAGGATGTTGAATTCGGACAGGTCGCCGTGCACGATGCCGGCGCACAGCATGCGGATGACTTCGCCGATCAGGCGTGCGTGGTGGGCACGCGCTTCGTCGGGGGACAGGTCCACGTCGTTCAGTCGTGGCGCCGCGTCGCCCTGCGCGTCGGTGACCAGTTCCATGAGCAGTACGCCCTCATGGAAATTGAAGGGTCGTGGAACCCGCACGCCGGCGTCTGCCAGCCGGTACAGGGCGTCGACCTCGGCGCTCTGCCAGGCGGCCTCCTGCTGCTGACGGCCGAAGCGGGACCCCTTGGCCATGGCGCGGGCGGAGCGTGAATTCTTGACGCGGCGGTTCTCGGTGTAGTCGACTGCCTGCCGAAAGCTGCGCTGGGTGGCTTCCTTGTAGATCTTCGCGCAGCGTGTCTCGTCGCCACAGCGCACCACGAACACCATCGCTTCCTTGCCGCTCATGAGCTGGCGCACCACGGTGTCGATCAGGCCTTCGTCCACCAGGGGCTGCAGTCGTGCGGGGGTTTTCATCCCGCGATTGTGGGGCCTGGTGGGCGCCAGGCAGGCTTGCGGATCCGGCCTGGAGGCCTGCAGGTTCCGCTCAGCTGGTCGCTGGCGTCATGTGCCGGAAGAAGGCCTTGCGTGCTTCTTCGTCGAATTCGGTCTTGAAGGTGTGGCGCGTCTTCAGGGCCTCGACCCGCTGCGCGGCCGGGCGGGCATTGATCTCGTCGACCAGCCGCTTCACATGCGGCAGCTTGGGCATGGCTTCGTCGCCCAGGACCAGCGGGGCGACCCGGGCCCAGCCCCACAAGGCGATGTCGACCAGGGTGTAGGTATCTCCCACCATGTAGGCCTGCCGACCGAGACGGTCGTTGATGATGTTCCAGTGGCGCCAGGCTTCAAAGTCATAACGCTGGATGGCGTACGGAATGGGCTCCGGCGCGTAGCGCCGGAAGTGCACGGCCTGCCCGCTGTACGGACCGATCCCGCTGGCGATGAACATCAGCCAGGACAGCATCTCGCCGCGCGCCTTGGCGGTGTCCGGCGGCAGGAACTTGCCGCATTTCTCGGCCAGGTAGAGCACGATCGCATTGCTGTCGAACACCACCACGCCATCGTCATCGATCGCGGGCACCTTGGCATTCGGGTTGATGGCGGTGAAGGCTGGGGCGTGTTGTTCCCCCTTGCGTGTGTCGACCGGCACGATCTCATAGGGCAGCCCGGACTCTTCGAGAAAAAGAGCGACTTTGGCCGGGTTGGGTGCGGTGTTGTAGTAGAACTTGATCATGGCGTCTCCGAAGGGGTGATGAACTGCCGGTGAATTATGAAGGGCCCGGCCGCAGCGTACTCCACAGGGCGCCAGTGCGATGCTGCCTGTGCTTGCCTTGATACCCTGTAGGGTATATACTGGGTGCGGTATCCAGGAGATTGCCGTGAAACTGCCGCGCCACATTGCCTCTGTCGTTCTTGCCTGTCTGCTGGCGTCTGCCCAGGCGGACGATGGCACGCCGGTGCGTGTGCCCAC
>JBIKTP010000566.1:0-2923 GCA_044348035.1 Burkholderiaceae bacterium | reverse complement strand
CGGCGGTCTTGCAGGCGCCGTTGACGATGACGAAGATGTCGCCGCCTGCGGCCACGTCCCGGTTCACGAACATCAGGTCGTCCAGGATGCCGCCCTGTCCGTTGAGCAGCATGCCGTAACGCTGCCTGCCGGGCGCCAGGTCGATCACGTCGACCGGCATGAGCGATTCAAGCGCGGCAGCGGCACGGGGCCCTGCCAGTCGCAACTGCCCCATGTGCGAGACGTCGAAGAGCCCCGCAGCGCTGCGCGTGTGCAGGTGCTCGGCCATCACGCCGGCGGGGTATTGCACCGGCATGGCGTAGCCGGCAAAGGGGACCATGCGGGCCCCGAGTTCGAGGTGCAGGGCATGCAGCGGTGTCTGCAGCAAAGGAGGGGCATGGGACGTCAAGGGAGGTTCTCCAAGGGGCAATAAATCCATGGCGCGATGCCATGGGCTGCCCCCGCTGTCCGTGGTACCTGAGAGATTCACCCCAGAGGCGCCAACCGGCGGGTCGCGCGTGGGGCTTGCTCCTTCGGTGGGCGGCAGGTGCTGCCGCCTCTCTCCAGTGGGGATACGCCGTTGGCCATTGCTGGCCGGCGGCGGTTGCCAGTCCTTTTGCCTGAGCGTTCATACTGCTGGGATCAGCCCGCACTGCGCCTTCGGCGGCCCGCCCCGCGACGGGGTGGGCTCTCTCCTGACGCGGGGATTGTAGCCCGGCAAGGCGGGTGAAGGCGCTCAGTGCTCCAGGCTTCGGCGCACATAGTCGACATGCTGGCGCAGCGTGTAGATGCGGTCGGCGAAATCCAGCGGGAAACGGGCCTTGCTGACCTCGTTCTCGATGTCGTCCAGCCGCTTGCGCGCGGCCGCCTGCTCTGCCGCGCTGAGCTCGCGCGCCGCGATGTCGAGCTCCAGGAACTTGAGTTCGCCATAGCGGCGGAACAGTCGATTGCGCTCCTTCCACTGCAGCAATGCCGGCAGGAACTTGAAGATGGGTACCAGCACTGCGATCAGGGGCAGCAGGGTGAGCACCAGCCGCTGCACGAAGTTCGCCATCCAGAACGGCAGGTAGCGCTGCAGGAATGGGCGGCCGTTCTTGAAGTAGCGGTCCGCCTCGCTGGCCAGCGGGAAGTCGGTGGCCAGCGGGCTGGGAAACTCTCCCGGGCGATGGAACAGCCCAGGTGCTGCATGGGTCTGGCGCGCCGCCTCCAGCAGCAGGTAGGCCAGCGCCGGGTGCAGGCTGTCGTGGACCACCAGGTTGGCGGTGGTGGACAGCAGCGGCACATCCCGGGCCGGCATGTCACGTGCCGGATCGATCGCGCCCCGCCGGAGCACCACCGGCTGCAAGAACGGGAAACGCCGTGCAAGCCCCTCGACATGGTCCAGCGTGGCCAGGCGCATGCCGGGGTTGTCCAGCAGCTGGGCAACGGCAGGAGCCTGCGCCGCCGCCACGATGATGGCGGCGTCGATCGTGTTCGCCTGCAGGGCACGCGCCGCCGCCACACCGCCGAGATCCAGCAACTCGGTCCCGGCCGGCCAGCGCTCCTGGGCATCGACCAGGCCGTAGACCGACAGCAGCTGCATGGCCAGCTTGCGATTGCCACTGCCGGGTGCGCCGATGGCGACTCGCTTTCCCTTCAGCGCGCCAAGGCCGGCATTGAGGTCGAGGGTGTGCGAAAACACCCAGACCGGTTCGTGGGAAATCGTGGCCAGCGAGCGCAGCGGCGTGGATTCGGCATCGGCCTGCGGATCTGCGCTCATGGCGCCGAGCCCTCCCTGGACCAGCCCGACCTCGGCAGTGCCGTCCATCAGCCGCTGCAGGTTCTCCACCGATCCGCTGGAGGGTTGGAGTTCCAGCGTGATGCCGTTCTCGCGCAGCACCCGCTGGTACTTCAGGGCGAACTGGTGGTAGGCGCCATCGGGTGCGCCGGTGCTCATGTGTACCGTGCGCGGCGGGTCCGGGCTCAGGAAACGGATCAAGGCCCACGCACCGGTGGCGGCCACCACCACCACCAGCAGTCCGGCGACGAGTCGCTGGCGCGGCGAGAGCAGGGGGATCATCACATGCCGGCGTAATTCGGGCCGCCGCCGCCCTCGGGCGTGACCCAGACGATGTTCTGGGTCGGGTCCTTGATGTCGCAGGTCTTGCAGTGCACGCAGTTCTGGGCGTTGATCTGCAGCCTGTCGGTGTTGTCGTCGTTCTTGACGAACTCATACACCCCCGCCGGGCAGTAGCGGGCTTCCGGGCCGGCAAACTTCGCCAGGTTGATGCCGACCGGCACGCTGGCGTCCTTGAGCGTCAGGTGGGCCGGTTGCTGCTCTTCATGGTTGGTGTTGCTGATGAACACGCTGGAGAGCCTGTCGAAGGTGATCTTGCCGTCCGGCTTGGGGTAGACGATGGGCGTGCATTCGGCCGCCGGCTTGAGGCAGAGGTGGTCGGGCTTGTCGCGGCGCAGGGTCCAGGGAATGTGCCCGCGCAGCACGACCTGTTCGATGCCATTCATGACGGTGGCGACATTCAGCCCCTTCTTGAACCAGGCCTTGAAATTGCGCGACTTGTTGAGTTCGGTGTAGAGCCAGCTGTGCTGGAACGCCTCCGGGTAGGCCGTGAGCTCATCGTGGGCGCGCCCGGCCTGCAGGGCGTCGAAGGCGGCCTCTGCGGCCAGCATGCCGGTCTTGATGGCGGCATGGCTGCCCTTGATGCGGCTCACGTTGAGGTAGCCCGCGTCGCAGCCCACCAGCGCGCCACCCGGGAACACCGTCTTGGGCAGCGACATCAGGCCACCAGCCGTGATGGCGCGGGCACCGTAGGCCAGGCGCTTCGCAGGCTTGAGGCCCTGATCCTCGCCCTCCAGGTAGTAGCGGATGTTCGGGTGGGTTTTCCAGCGCTGGAACTCCTCGAACGGGCTCAGATAGGGGTTGCTGTAGTCCAGGCCGGTGATGAAG
>JBIKTP010000021.1:0-11330 GCA_044348035.1 Burkholderiaceae bacterium | reverse complement strand
TGGATCGCCACCGGGTTCACAGCTCTGGAGGCCCGTTTGTCTGCGGATCGCCGGACTGGGCTTTGCTGCTTTGGCGATACCCCCACCATGGCGGACTGCTGTCTGGTGCCTCAGATGTTCAATGCGCGCAGATTCGGCGTTGTCCTGGACGCCTACCCGACCTTGGCTCGCATCGATGAGTACCTGCGACATTTGAGCGCGTTTCAGGACAGTGCACCGGGCAGGCAACCGGACGCCGAGTAGACGCAAGCCTCCGGCCCGATCGCAAGTTCCTATCCAGGATACGCAACGTCACCGACGCGCATGGCGACGATCTGAAGTTCGACTGCGAATCTGGTCTTCGCCAACTTGTCGGATGTGCCTTGGCTATGCTGTGGCACTTGATTCTGCAAACTCGTGTCAGTGTGGGTCTACGATCACCAGCGATATCAGATGTGCAGCCATCTGCAGTGAGGCCCATTCGGCATTGCGCGCTTTCAATGCCGCGATGATCTCGCGGTGCTGCCAAAAGGTACGTTCAATTCGAGCCGAATGCGGCTCGGCATACGGCGTCAGATGAGATGCAGGTATTTCGAGCGAGTTCTCAAGAACGTTGACCAGACGCGTGCTGCCCGCTGCGCGTGCGATCACCAGATGAAACTCCGTATTGAGCTCGTCGAAGAGTCTCACTGAAGCGTCATAGCCGGATTCTGCATAGGCTGCCTCCATGCGATCCTCCAAGTCCTCCAGCGTCGATATGCCGGCTGCATCGATACGGGTGGCAGCGAGCCTGGCAGCCTGCGCCTCAAGAGTGGATCGCAGGGTCAAGATCTCCCGGAAGTCCTTGACATCAAAGTGTGCAACATATCCCCGACGATACCGCTCCAGGACGACCAATCCCTGGGCTCCAAGACGTTTGAGGGCTTCGCGCACCGGCGTTCGGCTGACACCGATCTGCTCAGCCAACTGGGCTTCCTGCAGCGTTGCTCCAGAGGGCAACTCACCCGAAAGAATCGAATGCCGGATATAGGAATACGCGATCTCTGTCGCCCCGGTGGTGCCGTCTGAAGCCCCTTTTCCGGCCGACAGTGCACCGTCACCGTTTGCAGCAATCTTTGCCATGAAATCCCTTCATTGAAGCGATGACGACCTGATCCAGCCAGATCAGGCGGCAGGGATTCGACCGCGCGACCCGATACCCTGCGCTAGGGATTTTAAGGATCAGACCACTCCACGTGGCTTCGTATCATCGCGGGTTCGCGACGAAGCCATCCGTGCACGTTCGCGTACTGGAGCATTTCTTCAAACTTGGCATTCCAGCCGGCATCGGGAAGTCCGCTTTTGGCACGAATCCACCCGACATCCAGCCAAGCAAATCCTTCGTGGTCCAACTCCCCGAAACCCCGTAGTGCCTTCGAATGCCGCGGTGCCTGGCTGATTGGAAGGTCAGCAACGATCTTGAGTCTTGACAATTCATGGCACTTGTCGATGCGAACGCCCAGATGAGATGACACGCGAACCTCCATCACTTAGACCCTCACGAGGGCAAGGAAGGGGCCGGTTCGTCACCTACGAGCGTCGTCCGCTCCATACGTCGATGGTTCGAGAAGAAGTCAGGTACTACATAGTGTTGCGTCGACCGGTTGTCCCACATGACGAATGTGTTGGGCCTCCAGCGTACTCTGACCTGGTAGAGAGGGATCAGTGCCTGCCGGTAGAGGAATCGAAGAAGTTCTTGACTGTCCATGGCGTCCATTCCTTCAATGTGCGACGTGAAGGACTCGTTCACATATAGAGATCGTCGCCCGCTGACAGGATGAACTCGCACGATCGGCTGCGATCGGTCTGGGAACTTTCGACGCAGTTCCTCCGCCTTGGCCGCCTTGGATTTGAGATTGAGTACATTTTTTGTGACCGTGTGAATTGCGCGACGGTCATCAAGGAACTGCCGCAAGGATTCTTCGAGTCCGTCATAGGCAGCCTCCATGTCGGACCATATCGTGTCGCCACCAAACGAAGGAATAATTCGGCCGCGTAGGATCGATCCCATCGGTGGGCATTGAAGGTATGTCAGGTCACTGTGGAATACCTCGGCAGCTTCGGGTGCGCCTGGTGTGCTTTCCAAGACGATGACTTCTGGGTGGTCCGGTATGTGCGGGGTGAATGGGTGCTCCTCCAACCCCGAGAACTGCCTGCTGAAGTTCACATGGTCCTCAACGGAGACGTCCTGGTCTCGGAATACAAGTACCTTCCAGTCAATCCACGCGGACTTGAGCTCATCGAGCGTTGACTTGTCCAAAGCCCCGATCCGGATGCCATCTATCTCGGCACCAATGGTTGCTGTCATTGGCGAAAGCTTGAAGTTCTCGAATTGCTTGCCCGCTCGCCTCGCCCGGTCTCGCTCCCCGCCTCGCGCAAGCGTTGTCCTGTGTTCGTCAATCAGTTTCATGGTTGCTCCTTCCAATAGTCGTTAGGCCCTATCCAAGCCGCGCCGTCCATTGACCGCACCAAAGAGGCAGGTCAAGTTTTGAATTATTATGGTATACCAAAATGACAATTTGGTCCAAAATTAGCTGCTAATGCGCCTGATTTTCCAACAAATGGTATGCCATACAGGAGGTGTCCGCTTGAGTAAGACCGGGCCAAGAGAGAGCTTTCCGTGTGCGCCGGGAGCTCGAACAAGAAGGTACGCGGATCCCGTGCGCGGGCTAAGGAGCCTTGGGGTCAACAGGTTGCGGTCTATCGGGCAGTTGTGCTGCCAGCCGCTGCGCTTTAAAGCAATGAACGACTGAGGATTCAACAACATGGTTTCAGCGACACAAGCCGCAGCGCACGAACACGGCGCAGGCATGGACGTATTCAACCGGGCCAAGCCCATCAACGCATCCGACGAATTCATCCGCCTGGCGGTTGAGCAAGCCGACTTGCCTTCTCTCATGGTGACGCTGGCCATGTTGACCGGCGACACCTCGCTGATCGGGCCGCAGATCAAGCCGCCAGTGCCGTCCATGGGGGTGGAGGTCGCGCAACAAGGCGGAATGAGCCGGGAGGTTCAGGCAGAAGCCAGGCGGCTTGCGGTGGCGGCCCTCATTGCTTACCGCGACAGCGGCCAGCCCGCGTGTGCGGCGCCATCGGCGGCCCTGCTCACCGAATGCATGAAGTTCTTGGTCCCGCGTGACATTGATGCACTGCGGCCTTTGCTCGAACACGAAATGGGGTTCACCAAAGACCCTGGCGCGCCAGACTGGACACGGGAAAGCGTGGCGCCAAACGTGTCCTTCCGTGTGGCCGTCATCGGTGCGGGTGTGTCAGGCATTGCGGCGGGATACCGCTTGCAGCAGGCCCACCTTGACTTCACGATGTACGAAAAGAACGAGGATGTGGGCGGTGTCTGGTGGGAAAACCGTTATCCGGGTTGCCGGCTGGACACGCCCAACTTTGCCTACAGCCTGTCCTTTGCGCAAAAGCAGGACTGGCCCCAGCAGTTCTCCCGCCAGCCTGAAATCCAGTCCTACCTCGCCACGGTGGCCAGCGCCTCGGGCCTCAAGCGCCACATCCGCTTTGGCACCGAGGTCGATGAGATGCGATTCAATGAGGACCGCGCGACCTGGACGCTCACCATCAGGGACCGCAGCGGCCGTGTGACCGAGGAAGAGTTCAACGCGGTCATCACTGCGGTCGGCATCCTGAGTCGGCCCAGCCTGCCGGACATTGCAGGGCTGGACACCTTCAAGGGGCGCATCGTCCATTCGGCGGCCTGGCCAGATGGCTTGGACCTGGCGGGCAAGAGGGTGGCGATGGTCGGCACGGGTGCAAGCGCATTTCAGATCGGCCCCTCCATTGTTGACGACGTGGCCGGCCTCGAGATCTTCCAGCGCAGCCCGCCCTGGATGCTGCCCACACCCACCTACCACGACGACATTGCGCCCGGCATGCAATGGCTGCTCAAGCATGTTCCTTACTACGGCCGGTGGCTGCGTTTCTGGCAGTTCTGCATCTCCATTGAAGGGCGCTTTCCTCTGACGGCCGTGGAGGACGACTGGGTTCACCCCGTGTCGGTGGGTCGCGCTAACGAGGAACTGCGCCAGGGCTGCCTGAAGTGGCTGGGCACCCAATACCACGACAGGCCGGACCTGCTGGAGAAGATGACGCCGACCTACCCGCCCACTTCCAAACGCATGTTGCGCGACAACGGCGTGTGGGCCGCCATGCTGAAGAAGCCGCATGTCGAACTGCACACCACGGGCATAGACCAATTCACCCCCGAGGGCATCCGCACCAAGGATGGCGTGGTTCACCCCTTTGATGTGGTCATCTGCGCCACCGGTTTCAAGGCCTCCGACTTTCTGGCACCCATGAAGATCACCGGCTCTGGCGGGCGGGAACTGCACCGCGACTGCTGGGCCGGCGATTGCCGCGCCTACCTGGGCATCAGCGTGCCGGGCTTTCCCAACTTGTTCATGACGGCCGGCCCGAACACGTCAGTCGTCATCAACGGCAGTGCGATCTACATGTCAGAATGCCAGGTCGAATACAGTCTGCGGGCAATTCGCTACCTGCTCGAGACGGGACAAAAAGCGATGAACTGCAAAGAGGCCCCGTTTGTGGACTACAACAAATGGATAGACGCGGGCAACTTGAAGCGTTCCTGGGGCGCACCCCACACCAAGAGCTGGTACAAAAACAAAAAAGGGCGTGCCTCCCAGACCTGGCCCTTCGGCATGCTTGACTATTGGAATTTGACGAGCAGTTTCACGCCCGGCGACTACGAGTTCATCAAGTAAAAAGGCCGTGGCCTTTGCCCGCCACACCCCAAGAGCTGGCCATGGGCTGCACACAGCGCCTGGCCGAGCTTCTAGCCACACCGCGCTGCCACTTGCGAACGGTTGTGGGTAACCGCGTAAATCTGGCGGCAAAGGATTGGTGCTGGGGTTTTGCCCAGGTTTGCTTGAATCGCCAGGGGGGTGCTGGAAGGAGCCCGAAGGGCGAGTGCAAACACCCCCTTGGCGCGCGGTCGATGTGGCGGGATAGGGCCGTTGCCTGACTCAGGTACGTGGGCTGGTGGTTTCCAGCGTGGTGTGCCGGAGAGTAGCCAAGGTGGCCAAGATCGGGTAGAACCCGATCCTGCCGAAAGAGGTGAAGCAGGCGCGATATCGGTGCACAAACTTGGCCGTTCACAACCGATATTGCACCCCGAGCCCGGGAGGGCGCCGTTGCGCGCGTGAGTGTTTCACAACTCGCTTGGCTTGGACATGACCCATCATCAAGGTGGCGAACTTATCAGCCGGCGTTGGCTGGGTGAACAGTACCTGCCGTAACCTTTTGGCTGCCCCAAAGCAGACACTCATGACCTTCCGCTTTTGGCCGGGTGCGGGTGCTCAAGTTGCCGGATCTGGCGCCACATTGCCGCCCTCCGTAGGTATGCCTGAACGACCGGTTTGGGGCGGGCAGCTCCGAAAGTCGAACGTGGCCAGGCAATTTTTTTCGGGCACTCCAAAACTGCTGGGAACCCGCGCCAGCATGGGGTTTCCGGCTTTTCCTGGGCCAACAACGTAGTAAAACCCGTCCGGACACAAAAAAACCGCCGTGAGGCGGTTTTTCTGCTTTGCTGACAGCGCACCCGTTACAAACGGCGGCTTGCTGGTTTCTCTTTGAGTGACCTGCAACCCGTGCGATGGGCCTGAAAGGTCAGGCGACCGTGGGGGTGGCGGTGGCGAGTGCCTTGACCTTGGTGCTCAGGCGGCTCTTGTCGCGGGCGGCCTTGTTCTTGTGGAAGATGCCCTTGTCGGCGACGGTGTCGACCACCGCCTGCATCTTCGCGAACAGCTCGGTCGCCTTGGTCTTGTCGCCGGCCACGACGGCCTTCTCGACGTTCTTGACCGCGGTGCGGTACTTGGAGCGCAGCGAGGTGTTCGCGGCGTTGATCTTGACGTCCTGGCGGACGCGCTTGCGGCCCGACGCCAGGCGCGGGTTCTTCTTTTTGGGTTTGGTGGATGCCATTGATTTGAGTCCTTGTGTCTGAGGATGATGCCAGCAAAGCTCTCGATTCTAGCAGCGCCGGCTCCAGGCCCGCTGCCAGCCGGCCGCATCGTCCGGATCCGGTTCGGTGGCGGCTACACTCGCCCCGTGAGCCTGTTCAAAGCCGCCTCGACCGTCTCCCTGCTGACCCTGGCCTCACGTGTCACCGGCATGGCGCGCGACCTGCTCATGGCCTCGGTGTTCGGCGCCTCGGCCATGACGGACGCCTTCAATGTGGCCTTCCGCCTGCCCAACATGTTCCGCCGCCTGTTCGGCGAGGGCGCTTTCAGCCAGGCCTTCGTGCCGGTGCTCGGCGCCTGCAAGGCGCAGCAGGGCGACGAGGCCACCCACCTGCTGATCGACCGCGTGGCCACGGTGCTCACCTGGGTGCTGGCCGTCACCTGCATTGTCGGTGTGGCCGCAGCGCCCGTCCTGGTCTGGATCATGGCCAGCGGGCTCCAACAGGACCCGCGCGGCTTCGACGCCGCCGTGGTGATGGCGCGCTGGATGTTCCCCTACATCGGCTTCATGTCGCTGGTGGCGCTGGGCGCTGGCGTGCTCAACACCTGGAAGCGCTTCGCGGTGCCGGCTTTCACGCCGGTGCTGCTGAACCTGGCGATGATCGCGGCGACCTGGCTCGGTGCGCCGTGGTTCCGCTCGATGGGCATCGAGCCGATCTATGCGCTGGTGATGGGCGTCATCGGCGGTGGCGTGCTGCAGCTCGGCCTGCAGTTCATGGCCATGCACCGGCTGGGCCTGCTGCCGCGCATCGGGTGGCGCTGGCGCGAGGTGAAGCTGGCCTGGGCGGATTCCGGCACGCGGCGCATCGCCACCCTGATGGGGCCGGCGCTGCTGGGGGTCGGGGTGGCCCACCTGTCGGCCATCATCAACCTGCAGATCGCGTCCCATCTGGCAACTGGCAGCGTCAGCTGGATGAGTTATGCAGAGCGCCTGATGGAGTTCCCCACCGCGCTGCTGGGCGTGGCGCTGGGCGTGGTGCTCACGCCCCAGCTGGTGGCTGCCAAGGGCGCGAATGACCCGGCGCAGTATTCCGCGATGCTCGACTGGGGCCTGCGCCTGGTGGTGCTGCTGGCTGTGCCCTGCACCCTGGCCTTGCTGGTGTTTGCCCAGCCGCTGGTGGCCACGCTGTACCAGCGCGGCGCCTTCACGGCCCGGGATGTCGAGCAGACCACCGCCGCGCTGATGGGGTATGGCGCCGGGCTGCTGGGCATCGTCGCCATCAAGGTGCTGGCGCCTGGGTTCTATGCCAGCCAGGACATCCGCACACCGGTGCGTATCGCCATCCTGGTGCTGGTGGTGACGCAGCTGCTCAACCTGGTGTTCGTGCCCCTGTTCGCGCATGCCGGGCTGACCCTGGCCATCAGTGTCGGCGCCATGATCAATGCGCTGCTGCTGCTGATCGGGCTGATGCGGCGCAAGTCCTATGTGCCGCTGCCAGGCTGGGGCATGTTCGTGCTGCAGGTGCTGGCCAGCACCGCGTTGCTGGCGGTGTTCCTGATGTGGGCGGCCAACAGCCTGCGCTGGGTCGGACCGGAGGTCTCGGACCTGCGTCGCATCGGCATGCTGGCGCTGGTGATGCTGGGCGCGGGCCTGCTGTACTTCTCGGTGCTGGCGGCGGCAGGCCTGAGGCTGCGCCAGCTGCTGCGGCGCTGAGCGGGCCGGGTGCAGCCTGTGGCCGGCGCGGCGGTATTGATGGCGCGCCGATTCCTCGTCAGAATGCACGCTACACACACCCTCGATCGAAAGACGCCTCCCGCATGCAGCTGAATTACGCGGTCCCCAGTCCGCTGGAGTATTTTGCGACCCTGGTCCAGAGCGACGAGGACTTTCCCCTGCTGGAGGCCGCCATCAGCATCGGGCAGGACGAATACCCTGATCTCGACGTCCAGCAGGTGCTTGGCGAGGTCGACCAGCTCCTGGCACGCCTCAAGCGCCGGGTGCCGGCCGACGCCGTGCCGTTGCAGAAGTTGCGGGCCATCAACCAGTTCTTCTTCCGCGACCTGAGCTTCCGGGGCAATGTCAACAACTACTACGACCCGGACAACAGTTATGTCAGCGTCGTTCTCAAGACCCGCTGCGCGATCCCGATTTCGCTGGCCGTGTTGTGGCTGGAGCTGGCCCAGGGCCTGGGGCTGGCGGCGCGCGGGGTCGGATTTCCGGGGCATTTCATGGTCAAGGTCAGCTTGCCCAAGGGGCAGGTGGTGATCGACCCGTTGGATGGCCAGTCCCTCAGCCGTGAGCAGCTGGCCGAGCGCCTGGAGCCATTTCGCCGCCGCAGCGGCCTGGTGGACGAGTTCGAGGTGCCACTGGGCCTGTACCTGCAGGCCACACCGGCGCGCGAGATCATCGCCCGCATGCTGCGCAACCTGAAAGAGATCTACCGCACCCAGGAGGACTGGCCGCGCATGCTGGCCGTGCAGGACCGCCTGGTGATCCTGCTGCCGCAGGCCTGGGCCGAGTACCGCGACCGCGGCCTGGCCCATGCCGAGCTGGGCCATGCGGCCGAGGCGGTGGACGATCTGGAGCGGTATCTGGCGAATGTCGAGGAGGCGCTGGACCTGGACGCCCTCTCGGCGCGGGTTGCCGAATTGCGCCGGGCGCGCAGCGGCTGAAGCAGCTGCCGGGGCCTGACGGCCCGAAACCCTAGCCCACCTCGACCGCCGCCCCGGTGCCGCGCTCGGCGATCCGGCCGATGCGGTAGACCGTCTCGCCCTGGTCGCGCAGGGTCTGTGCCGTGGCGTCGGCATGCGCCGCGTCGACGACAACGGCCATGCCGATGCCATTGTTGAAGGTGCGGTTCATCTCATGGTCGCTGATGGCGGCTGTTGCCTGCAGCCAGGCGAACAGCGCGGTCTGCGGCCAGCTGCCCTTGTCCAGATGGGCGGCCAGGCCCTCGGGCAGGACGCGGGGGATGTTCTCCAGCAAGCCGCCGCCGGTGATGTGGGCCAGCGCCTTGATCGGGTGGGCCGCCAGCGCCGCCAGCACCGGCTTGACATACAGGCGGGTGGGCGCCATCAGCGCTTCGCGCAAGGGCTGGCCGTCCAGCGTGGCGGGCAAGGCCCCGGCCGCACGGTCCAGACATTTGCGGACCAGGCTGAAACCGTTGGAGTGCACACCGCTGCTGGCCAGGCCCAGCACGATGTCACCGACCCGCACGTCGCGGCCGGTAAGGATCTTCGACTTCTCGACCGCACCCACGGCAAAGCCGGCCAGGTCGTATTCACCGGCCGGGTACATGCCCGGCATTTCGGCGGTTTCGCCACCGATCAGCGCGCAGCCCGAGAGCTCGCAGCCGCGCGCAATGCCGCCGATGACGGCCGCGGCGGTGTCCACATCCAGCTTGCCGCAGGCGAAATAGTCCAGGAAAAACAGCGGTTCGGCACCCTGTACCAGCACGTCGTTGACGCTCATGGCCACCAGGTCGATGCCCACGGTGCCGTGCATGTTCCACTCGAAGGCGAGCTTGAGCTTGGTGCCGACGCCGTCGGTTCCGCTCACCAGAACCGGCTCCTTGTAACGCTTGGGCACCTCGAAAAGCGCTCCGAAACCACCGATGCCCGCCAGCACGCCCTCGCGCATCGTGCGCTTCGCCAGGGGCTTGATGCGCTCGACCAATGCGTCCCCGGCATCGATGTCGACACCGGCGTCTTTGTAGGAGAGGGGGGAGGGGGAAACGGCTGAAGCGGTCATGGGTGGGCAGACCCCGATAGAATTTGGCCAGATTCTACGGTCTCAACCCCACGCTCCTGCATGCAATTCACCCCCACCCAGAAGGCCGCGACGGCATGGTGCCTTATTGCGGCCCTGGTGGCTTTTGTCGTCTGGCTGCTGGCGCCGGTGCTCACCCCGTTCGTGGTTGCCGCCGTGCTGGCCTATGCGCTCACGCCGCTGGTCAACCGCCTGGACAGTCTCGGGCGCGGTCGCATCCCGCGCCTGCTGGCTGTGGTCGTGGTCGAGCTCCTGCTGCTGTTCGCCCTGCTCGGCGTGGTGCTGCTGGTGGTGCCCATACTGGCCAAGGAAATGCCGCTGTTGCGGGACCAGGTGCCGGTGCTGTTCGACCGGCTCAATGCCACGCTCCAGCCGCTGGCGGCCCAGTGGGGGCTGAACCTGTCCCTGGATGTGGAGAACATCAAGGCCTTCGTGCTGAAGTACCTCAACGCGAATTTCGAGGATGCCTTCGCCTCCCTGCTGGCTTCCGTCAAGATCGGCGGCAGCGTGGCGCTGGCCATTGTCGGCAATGCGGTGCTGATACCGGTGGTGCTGTTCTACCTGCTGATGGACTGGGACCGCTTCGTGTCCCAGGTGCTCCGGCTGGTCCCGGCCCGGGCACGTCTGGCGTTCGACAGTTTCACCGGCGAGGCCGACGCGGTGCTGGGCCAGTACCTGCGGGGGCAGCTGCTGGTGATGCTGATCCTGGCGCTCTACTACAGCGTGGCCCTGGCCTTGTTCGGCCTCGACCTGGCCTTGCCGATCGGCGTCTTCACCGGCCTGGCGATCTTTGTGCCCTACCTGGGCTTCGGCCTGGGCCTGGTGCTGGCACTGCTGGCCGGTCTGCTGGAATTCGCGGCGACTGCCGGGCCGGGCAAGGCCGTGCTGATGGTGGCGGTGGTCTACGGCCTGGGGCAGCTGGTCGAGAGCTTCTACCTCACACCGCGCCTGGTGGGCGAGCGCATCGGCCTGCATCCGCTGGCCGTGATTTTTGCATTGCTTGCGTTTGGTCAGCTGCTGGGTTTTGTCGGCGTGCTGATCGCCCTGCCGGCCAGCGCGGTGCTGCTGGTGGCGATCCGCCGAGCCTGGGCGGGTTACCTGTCCAGCCGGCTGTACCTGGGGCAGTGAGCGCCGTGGTGATGAAACAGCTGGCACTTGACATCGGCCTGTCCAGCGGGCCGACGCTGCAGAATTTCTGCATGGGCCCGAACGAGGCCGCATTGCGCCACCTGGTGCTGTGGGTGGGCGCCGGTACGACCGCAGCCACGCGCTCGCCGGTGCCGACCTACCTGTGGGGCCCGTCCGGAAGCGGCAAGACCCATCTGCTCAAGGCAGTGCGCGAAGCCCTGCGCGAGCAGGGCGCCGCGGTGGGCTGGATGGATGCCGGCATGTCCGAGCCCGAGCCCTACGGCGAAAGCTGGGCCGCCGTGCTGCTTGACGAGGTGCACCTGTATTCGCCGGTGCAGCAGCATGCCGCCTTCACCTGGTTCGTGAATGCGCAGACCCACCAGCGCTGGGTGCTGGCCGCCGGCGACCAGCCCCCTGCATTGCTGCAGGTGCGTGACGACCTGCGCACCCGGCTCGGCTGGGGCCATGTGTTCGGC
>JBIKTP010000564.1:0-2930 GCA_044348035.1 Burkholderiaceae bacterium | reverse complement strand
GGTATGCCGACATCCTCAAGCGCCAGTTCGACAGGCTTTACACCGAGGGCGAAAAGTCGGGCACCGTGATGTGCATCCCGCTGCACCCGTACCTGGTCGGGCAGCCCTACCGCATGGCGGCCTTCGAAGAAGCGCTGTCCTACATCACCAGCCACGACAAGGTCTGGCTGGCCACGGGCCGCGAGATCGCGAAACATTTCAACGACCACTACTACGACGCCTTCGCCGCCGCGGCGCAGCCGGTGGGAGAGGCGCCATGACCGTCGGCAGCGAACACCTCGAATACGGCCAGCGCCACTACGGCATGGACCATGACCTGTACGACTGGTCGATCCTGCCGCGCCGCGCCCCTGTCTCCTGGCCCGGTGGCGCGCGCGTCGCCCTGTGGGTGGTACCGGCGCTGGAGTGGTTTCCGCTGAACATGAAAGGTGTGCCGTTCAAGCCCCCCGGCGCGATGCAGACCGCCTACCCGGACCTGCGCCACTACAGCCTGCGCGACTACGGCAACCGCGTCGGCATCTTCCGCATCATGCAGGCCCTGGAGCGGCACCAGATACGCGCGTCGGTCGCGGTCAATGCAGCGGTGGCGGTGCGGTACCCGTCACTCATCCGGGAATGCACAGGGCGCGGCTGGGAGATCATTGCCAATGGCCTGGACATGGACCACCTGCACCATGCCGGCCTGCCGGTCGACGAGGAAAAGGCGCTGATCACCAACACCCTGTCCATCCTGCGACAGGCCAGCGGCCAACCCGTACGCGGCTGGTTGTCCCCCGCAAAATCCGAATCGATGGCCACGCCCGGCCTGCTGGCCGAAGCACGGCTGGACTATGTCTGCGACTGGGTCAACGACGACATGCCTTTTGCCATGCGCACGCCGCAGGGAGCGATCCATGCAATGCCGCACCCGATCGACATGGACGACCACACCATCCTGGTCCAGAACCACCACACCGAGAACGACTTCCGCGACCAGCTCTGCGACCAGTTCGACCTGTTGTACCGGGAGTCTGCCACGCAGGGCGGGCGCATCATGGCGATCTCGCTGCACCCGTGGGTGATCGGCCAGCCCTACCGCATCGGCGCGCTCGAGGAAGCCCTGGCACACATGATGCGGCACAAGGGCGTCTGGGCCGCCACCGGCAGCGAGATCCTCGATGCCTGGATTTCCTCGTCATCGCGCACCCCCGCAGCACCGGCCTGAAACCGGCCGCGTCGCGGGTGGCAGCCGTCGCTCAGGTGGCTGCGCCTTGTGCCGGCATCACCAGTGCCAGATCGTTCCAGACGTCCTGGCGCTGGATCAGCCCGTCGCGGATCTCGAACCGGTCGACAAAACGCACGCCGTCGAATGCCGAGCCATCCAGCCAGACGCCGTACAGGGTGCCGGTGCAGTACACCACGGCACCCTCGCCGCTCCAGACTTCATCGAAAGTCGCGAACACCTTGCCGACGCTGCGGTACCGCTGGCGGCTCCACTGCAGCAGTTCCTCCAGGCGGTGCATCGGCCCGCTGCCCGGAAAGTGCATGCTGAAATCAGGCGCGAGAAACGCCTGGGCCGCGTCAAGCTCACGCGCCTGCATGCGCGCCAGAAAGTCCTTCACGATCGCGCTGGCGTCGGGGCGCTCCGCGCCGCCCACACTGAAAACCTGCCCGTCGCGCTGGTAGGTGTTGGCATGCTGCACGAACACGGTGGTACCGGCCGACGACGCGGCAATGACCGAGCGGGCTGCCACGGCCACACGGCCCACCAGGCGCTCCTCGGCTTGCCGGCTGTACCCGGGCAACAGGGTCACTGAGATCACAGGCATCGCTGGTTCCTTCATTCAAAGCAGTTGACAGATCCTCACCCGAACAGCGCCATGCAGAATGCATCATCCACCCCGACAGCGACTGCGCCACCCCTTGAGCGTATCGCATACTCCGCCGCACCGGAACGCCTGCCGCTGTGCTGGCCCGGTGGCGCGCGCGTGGCGCTCTGGGTGGCTCCCAACATCGAGCACTACGAGTACCTCCCCCAGAGGGTCCGGGTGCGCAACCCCTGGCCGCGCATGCCGCACCCCGACATCCTGGGTTACGGGCTGCGGGATTACGGCAACCGGGTCGGGGTCTGGCGCTTCATGGAGGTGTTCGACCGCTTCAAGCTGCGCTGCACGGTCTCGCTGTCGAGCGCAGTCCTGCAGATGTACCCGGAGATCGCAGACGCCATGCTGAAGCGCTCCTGGGAGCTGATGTCGCACGGCCTGTACAACACCCGTTACCACTGGAGCCTGTCGGAAGACGAAGAGCGCGCGTCGATCGAGGAGTGCCAGGAGATTCACCGGCGCATCGCCGGCAAGCCTTTCCAGGGCTGGTTCTCGCCTGCCGCCTCCAACACCCTGTACACCCCGGACCTGGTGGCCGAGGCCGGCGTCCGCTACCTCTGCGACCTCTACCACGACGACCAGCCGACACCCGTGAACGTGCGCCAGGGCAGCCTGTTCTCGCTGCCCTACAGCATGGAGATCAACGACAGCATCTGCTGGCGCCGCGGCATGGAGGGCGCAGCCTTCGCGCAGAAGATCCGCGACGAGTTCGACACGCTCTACGCCGAAGGCGCCAGCCACGGCAAGGTGATGAACATCGCGGTGCATCCTTTCATCATGGGCCAGCCCCACCGCATCGAGCACCTTGAACGCGCGCTGGAGTACGTCCTCTCGCACAGCGGCGTGTGGTGTGCAACCGGCTCGGAGATCATCGACTGGTATGCCCGACAGCCACTCGCGGCGCAGATGGCCGACCTGTCCAATGCGAGGCCTGGGTGATGCCTTGCCTTAGCACGATGGATTTGGTGTTGCATCTTCCCGGGCCTTTGGTTGGCTTATCGTCGCGTCGCCCCAGGCCTGTGTGTTTGATTTCGCGTCGCCCCAGGCCTGTGGGGGCCGGGGGCGGCG